>JADFSQ010000207.1 GCA_022560715.1 Bacteroidota bacterium | reverse complement strand
AAATCGCCAAACCAATACCTGTGCCATCAAATTTTCTGGTAAGTGAATCATCTATTTGTGTAAAGAATTCAAAAATACCTTTTTGGTTCTCTTTAGATATTCCAATACCTGTATCCTTTACAGAAATAGTTAGAGACTCTTTGCTTGGATTTTCAATACTAAGCGTTATACTCCCATTTTTTGTGAACTTTACTGCATTCTTTATCAGGTTTTTCATCACCCGATTTATTTTTGGCTTGTCTGCTATAATTATTTTGGTTAGCAGTTTATCATCAATCTGAAAGTTTAAATTGATAAAATCGTTTTTTCTATGTTTGAATAAAACTTCTTGCAGCAGTTTTTTAAGTTCTACATACAATTCACCAATATTAAAAGTATGATCTTGCCTATTTATTTCTTTCTTTTCTAAAAAGGCTAGGTCCAATATATCTACAATAAGTGACAATAAATCGGAACCGCTTTTGTGAATTAAATTAGAAAATTCTTTGACACTCTCATCGTCTGTCATATCAGGAATTAAATTACTCAATCCTAAAATATGGTTTAGAGGTGTGCGCAATTCATGGCTCATTGTAGTTAAGAATGAAGATTTTAATCTGTCGCTTTCTTCGGCTTTTTCTTTTGCTTTTATTAACTTATCTATTAATATTTTTTTGGAAGTAATGTCGCGAATGGTAGCCATTGTCAAAGTTTCCTCTTCAGTTTTTAATGGGCTAAGGCTTATTTCTACAGGGAATTCTTTACCACTTTTGCGTAAGCCATATAGTTCCATCTGATCACTCATATGTCGTACATAGGGTTTTGCAGAATAGCTGTTTCGCAAATCAGGATGTTTTTTACGGAATCGTTCAGGTATGAGAACTTCCACCTTAAGACCAATAATTTCTTTTCTCTTGTACCCAAAGATATTTTCCACTTGCTTATTAACCAATTGTATAATGCCATTGGCGTCAGCAGCAATCATTGCATCAGGCGCAAACTCCAACAAATTTTTGAACTTTTCCTCATTTAATTTCAACCTGGTCAAGTCTTGGATTATTGTACCAAAACCTATAATTACACCTTCTTTATTACGTATAGATGTAATTGCAATACTACCCCAAAATGTTTTGCCATTTTTACGAACGAACCAACCCTCTACTGTTGCCTGGTTTTCTTTTTTTACTGTCTCTAACAGCTTTTCAGGTTTCCCTTTTCGCTGGTCTTCTTCTCTATAAAATATCCTAAAGTTCCTTCCTATTATTTCGTCATCTCTATAACCTTTAATATATCTAGCACCTCTATTCCATGTTAATATATCACCTTTAACGTCAATAATAAATAAGGCATGATCCCTTGCGTTATAAACTAAACTCTGAAGAAGCTGGTTTTTAACTTTGTTGTTTTCTATCATTGATTGATACCTATTTGATAAACAAATTTAATTTTTAAACACTGAAAATCGATAGTCTCTAATTGTAAATTTGTACTTTCGATTTATCTCTTAATTTTTTACTCAAACCCGAAGCGAAGTTTATAAGATGAAAAAGCGTGGGCTTGAAACCTATTTGCTAATGGAGGTTCTGACAAGACCCTGCAATACAAATAGCAAAAACCCACGCTTTAAACGTGAGCATCAACTACTTAATTCTGTATTGCTTTTGAAATTGTCAGATTTCTATTAACAGAATAAAGGCTAACGCTTTATTTTATATTTTTAATTGTAGTAAATCTACAAAATTTAATTCTAATCATTATCATCATCTAAAAACAATTTTGAAACATTAAAAGCGAACTTATCGTCTTACAGCTTTACAGACATAGAAACCAAAGCAACACTACTAGAAATTTATGCAAAATATAATTGTGTTGCCGATCCTCATGGTGCAGTTGGTTATCTTGGTGCAAAAGCCTATTTAAAAGAGAATCCTGATACGCACTGCGTGTTTTTAGAAACTGCACATCCAACAAAATTTTTAGATATTGTAGAAAATGTAATTGATGTTAAAATGAAATTACCTCGGCAAATAAAATCTGTGATTGATAAAAAGAAAGTTTCTATTAAGATTAATAACTACGAACAATTGAAAGTATTTTTACTAGAATAAACAAAATAGGTTTATTATATGATGTTATATATTTAACTTGATTTTAAAATTTTAAAAAGCTAATTTCGCTTACTCGTGCTGAACTAGTTTCAGTATCGAACGATATAATTTATTTATGCTGAACTTGTTTCAGTATTAAAACAGAACCATCTCTTAACATTGGGTATAATCAATTTTCAATTAAATAGACATTCTCGCAAATTTATTGCTTATTGTGCTGTTTAAAACCGAAAGTTTGAGTGTTAGTTGGTGAATCATTAAATATATAATTGTTATGAAACGAGTATTAGTATTGGGAACCGGGTATGTAGTTAAGCCTTTAGTCGATTATTTTATTGATAAATGTAAATATGAAGTACTGGTTGCAAGTAGAGATAATAACCATTCAGGATTAATCATTGCAGGAAGAGCACTGGGTAAAAGAGTATTGTGGAATGCAACACCACCTTACAATGAATTGGGTGAGATGGTAAAAGATGTTGATTTAGTGGTGAGTATGATACCACCAAATATGCATGTTATTGTAGCTAAGGCGTGTTTGAAATACGGAATTAATATGGTTACTACTTCTTATATTAGTCCTGAAATGAAGGCTTTGGATGAAAACGCCAAAAAGGCAGGTATTATTATTTTGAACGAGATTGGTGAAGACCCAGGCATTGATCATATGGGAGCCATGCAAATGATAAATCAAGTGAATGAGGAAGGTGGTAAGATAAAATCCTTCAAGTCTTATGGTTCAGGAATCCCTTCATTTGAGCATAATAATAATCCCTATGGTTACAAATTTTCATGGAGCCCTCGTGGATTGTTAACTGCTGCCCAAACCCCAGCCGTTTATATACAAAATGGACAAAAAATAGAAGTGTCAGGAGAGGATTTGTTTGAAAGTAGTTGGTTGGTAGATATTGAAGGGTTAGGAACATTTGAGACTTATCCAAATAGAGACAGTACTAATTACATTAAAGATTATGGCCTAAAAGATATTACCGATTTTTATAGAGGTTTGTTACGACACCCAGGTTATTGCAACTCCATCCAAAGCATGAAAGACCTCAATTTACTAAGTGATGAAAAAAGCCATAATCTACAAGGTGTAACTTATAAGCAATTTACAGCATCTCTTATTGGAATAAATGAAAATATTGACATAAGACAAGCAGTGTCTGATAAACTCAACCTGAAAGTATCATCCGACATAATAAAACAACTGCAATGGCTTGGGTTATTTGATGATGCCCAAATTCCTATTAGCAAAGGAACCAACGCAGACGTGTTATTGGGGCTAATGCAAGAAAAAATGGCATATAAAGACCATGAAAAGGACATGATTATTATTCATAACGAAGCTATTGTGGAATTCGATAATCGTATGGAAAAAAGAATCGCAACAATGAAAGTAGAAGGAAGACCTTATGGACATTCTGCAATGTCAAGAGCAGTTGGACTACCAGCAGCCATTGCTTCTAGATTAATACTTGAAGGAGCAATACGATCAAAAGGGATTTTAAAACCGATAACAAAAGAGATATACAAACCAGTATTAGCTGAACTTGCCGAAAATGGTTATAAATTCGAGTATAAAACACAAGTGATTTGATAAAACATGCAGCCAACAACAGCTAAAAATCATAACCCATAAGGGTCTACGCTTTTTAGCCAAACGTTGTGTGTAATTTGAGAACAGTATGAACAAAACAATAACTTTTATCATTTTAATTCTTGCTTTTAGTTGTAAAGCTTAAAAAGAAGAAACCGAATTTAAATGGGATCTTGAGAAAGAAAGAATTCATAATGAAAACAGAAATGATTCTACAAAATGGAGCTCAAAAAATTGGAAAGCTGATACTCAAAATATAAAATTAAGCGGAAAACCAATCATTAACGGTGTTTTTCCAGTTCCAAAATATGAACTTATAGATAGTACTTTTAACGGATTAGGAAACTCTGGAGATTGGAAAGGGTTTGATTTAAAAAATAAAAAAATAATTTATCATTCGCTTTACGTTAATAAAAACACTGTCAATAAGGAATTTATTACAAATAAATCTAATGAAGTGTTTTTTTTCTATTGTTGTCTTGACTGACAGTATAGACTTAAAAAGATATACGCATACAGATGTTAGTGTTTCATCAAGAAATCATCCTCATTATGTTGGACAAGGCTTTGTGAAAACTAAATCAAATAGAATAGATTTTGTTTCTTTCATATCAGCAGATAGAAATTCTTATGCAATTATAAATTTGCGACTATTCGATTTAAGAATTGGACGAATAATATTAATTGCACCAAAAAAAGACGGAACTCTTCGTTCATTACAACTTGATTCTCCAACTATGTCATCTGATGAAATGGATAATCATCTAAAATGGATTTTGGAGAATAATAAACAAGTAATTGATTTCTTTACTAAACCTGATAACATATAAAAACTACACACAACACCGGTAATCGTTCCGCCAAAGTCGGACAGGTGCACAAACCCATAAAAAAGAGTAAAATCAACTGATTTTGACCTTTAGTGTTTTTAATTATAGATTATTGTCCAATTTTTGGAGTGCTAAAGTAGTCTTTCTTGCCTTGTATA
>JADFSQ010000206.1 GCA_022560715.1 Bacteroidota bacterium | reverse complement strand
TCTTATATCGTACTTCTCTTGAAATCTTATCTAAGAACTCGTCCTTGTCTTTATCGTTCATAGCTTGAAATCTCTTTCTGTCATAGTCTTTTAAGCCACCACCAGAACCAACAGGTCTACCTTTGGCATTTCCATTCCACTCTGCTCCTGACTTAAAGCCCATAGTATTTTGTAGTTATATCTGTAAATATCATACTAATCTATTTCTTTGGTTTCTTCTTTTTCTAAATCTTCTCTTATTTGATCGCTCATAGTTCTTTTAGCGATAAAGAAAATCTCTTCTTGTTTTAATACTTTTAAATCTTTTTTAGTTAAGGCTTTACTTTGAAATTCATAAGCTGATACCCAATTATCAAAAATCCCGTTCGTTTTTGGTAACTTATTCCACCTTTCAAAGAAATCTTTAACATTTGCTGTTTGCCTGTAATCTTCTTCAATTTTTACAATTTCATTTCTGTATTTTATTTCGTTGCCATCTAATTCAGAAGCATACAGCATTATTATTTCTGCATTTTTGTCTTGCTGAAAATATGTAAAAAGCTGACCTCCGTTTTTTTCTAATTTTTTAAACAGAAATAATATGAATTTCAATAATAAAAAAGATAAAATAATGGTACTAAAAATGGTGATATAAATATTTGAATCTTTAATAAAAACTAAAGCTAATTTATATGAAGAATAAACTAAAACTGAAATACCTAAAACTGGAAAAATGAGTTGCCAATTTTGTTGAATTTCCCAGCGTTGTTTAAACTTTTGCATAATGTGTTTTAAAATGCGAAAGTAAAAAAGGAAATTCAAATTCTGGGTACAAAACCTGTTAATTGTTGTTTGTAGTGCAACTGAAAATAAATAAAATAATAATATAGCTTGTAGTTAACTTCATAACCGTAATCTATGGAAGGGCTATAATCAATTTGCAATTCATATAAATTCGGGTCGTATCGTTGAGGTTGAAAAACACGATTGTTCCATTCGGTGACATAAATTATATTTCTACTTTCTAAAAAACCTTGCGAATAGTAACCTTCAGGTTTTGCTATGCTTTCTAACCAGAAATTAAATCCGGGTTCAATTATGAGTATTTCATATTCAAGTTCATCATTTGCAATCCGAACTGTGTCTTGAGCTTTAAGATTATCTTCTATGCTAGTAGTAGTCTTTTTATATGATGTTTTGCAACTGTAAATTCCAAAACAAATGAGTAGAATTAAAAGCCAATTTTTCATATTTAACCGTTTTCAAGAAAGATACAAAAATTGTTTCTATAAGCACTTCAAAGAAAATACTTTAACATAAAAAAACAGATTTTTTTACTCTTTTAGTAAACTAATAATTTGGGATGCTAATTCTACACCTATTCGATCTTGAGCTTCGTTAGTAGCTGCACCAATGTGTGGAGATAATGATAATGCAGGATTCATAAGCAATTGAATTTCTGGTTTTGGCTCTTTTTCAAACACATCCAGAGCTGCTTTGGCAACTTTTCCTGTATGTATGGCATCAACTAAAGCTGTTTCATCTATTACGCCACCACGAGAAGCATTTACCAGAATTACACCATCTTTCATTAATTCAAATTCAGATTTACTAATAACATATCCTTTTTGTGCTGGAACGTGCAGGCTGATAAAATCTGCTTGTTTTAAAACCTCTTCTTTTGAAATGGTTACAATATTGAATTTTAATTTTTGTCCATCAAAAAAGTTTAATTCTAAATCAACTTCTTCAATAAATGGATCGTAAGCTATGACTTTCATTCCAGCTCCAATAGCAACTTTTGCCGTTGCCTGACCTATGCGTCCAATACCAATAACACCAAGCGTTTTTCCTTTTAATTCAACACCTTTTGCATAGGCTTTTTTAAGGTCTTTAAATTTTGTATCTCCATCTAAAGGCATATCTCTGTTTGCATTATGTAAAAAGCGAGCCATACCATATAAATGCGCAAAAACCAATTCGGCAACAGAATGCGAAGATGCAGCAGGCGTATTGATAACGTGTAATCCTTTTTCTTTTGCGTAATCGACATCGATGTTATCCATACCAACACCACCACGACCAATAATTTTCAGGCTTGGACAAGCATCAATTAAATCTTGTCTAACAGTAGTTGCACTTCTAACCAGAAGCACAGTAATTTGATTTTCATTTATATAATTAACTAGCTGCTCTTGAGCAACAGTAGTTGTATTTACTTCAAATCCTGCTTTTTCTAAAGCATCTATTCCACTTTGTGAAACTCCGTCGTTTGCTAATACTTTCATTTTATAAGTTTAAAGTTTAAAGTTTAAAGTTTAAAGTTTTTCAACAATGAACTAAACTCTAAATATTCATATTTTTTTTAGTAAACAACTGCAAACTGCAACTGTCCCGATAGCTATCGGGAACTGCTTACTTTTTTTACGCTTTAGTTTCTAATTCGCTCATAATTTCTACCAACACTTGCACACTTTCAAGAGGCAATGCATTGTACATGGATGCCCTGTAACCACCTACGCTTCTGTGACCATTTAATCCACTTATACCACCTTCGCGACACATGGTGTCGAATGTTTCTTTTAAATCGTCGTTAATCAAATTAAATGTGGCATTCATAAGTGAACGATCGCCTTTTGAAGCATAGCCTTTAAATAATGGGTTTAAGTCAATTTCAGAATACATTAATCGTGCTTTTATATCATTTACTTTTTCAATGGCTTGAATACCACCAAGGTTTTTTAACCATTCGAGAGTTAACATTGATGTATATACTGCAAAAACTGGAGGCGTATTGTACATACTGCTTTTGCTAATATGAATTTTATAATCCATAATCGATGGAATTTTCCGAGACACTTTACCTAAAATATCTTCTTTTACTACGACTAAAGTAGTTCCTGCTGGTCCCATATTTTTTTGAGCTCCAGCGTACATTAAATCGAATTTTGTAAAATCCAACTGACGAGAAAATATATCGCTACTCATATCACACACTAACGGAATTGAGCATTTAGGAAATTCTTTCATCTGTGTTCCGAAAATGGTATTGTTAGATGTACAATGAAAATAATCGTAATCTGAAGGAATATCGTATCCTTTTGGAATGTAATTATACTTTGCATCTTTTGAAGAAGCCACTTCATAAATATCATCATAGATTTTAGCTTCTTTAATGGCTTTATCACTCCACGAACCTGTATTTAAATAACCTGCTCTTTTTTCTAAAAGATTTAAAGCTACCATTAAAAACTGTGTACTTGCTCCACCTTGTAAAAACAGCACTTTATAGCCTTTACCTTCAAGATTTAGAAGCTCCAATACTGATGCACGAGCTTTTTCCATGACATCTACAAAGGGTTTGCTGCGATGCGAAATTTCTAATAAGGATAAGTTGTCATCATTAAAATTAAGTATCGCTTCTGAAGCTTGTAGCAATACTTCTGGTGGTAATATACTTGGACCAGCGCTAAAATTATGTATCTTCATGAAAAATTTATTTTTCATTTCCGAAGCATCGGAAATCTTTTATTTAAACAGATGCAAAGGTGCTAATTTATGTGATACTTTTTGTTATAAAAATCATAATTTTAAACTGTGCTTTTTAAGTAACGATTCAGTGCCTATAATTTAAAGTACTTAAAGTGCCAAAAGCGATGCTTTTGTGCTGAAACGTAAGTTTAATTTTTCACTTTTTGTTTATCCTTTTTGTAGAACGCTGATGACACTGATTCAGCAGATTTTTTTCACTGATTTTTTGTTACTGTAAACTGAATACTCTTCATTCACTTTTCACTTTATTAAGTTAGGTAGCCGTATTTTTAGTTATTATGAAGGAATCTTTGCAATCTTACTCAATGTTGTAAATTTAGGCACTTTTTACTTTAGGCACTTTAAGTACTGAATAGTTATCTTTTTAATAAGAATGAAATCGTATCTATACCATCAGCATAATCCCATAATTGTGGTTTTTGTGTTTCTCCAAATTGTATTTCGCTATCTATGAATCCACTGGAAACGATACACTGAATTTGTTCTTTGTCTAATTCAACCTTATTTTTTAATTCATTTTCAGAATCGTAATACTCATAAAATAGTGTTGCAATAGGAGATGAATAGCTCTCGTCTTCTTTTATCATCAGAAACCCATTTTCAAGTATATCGAACAAGCTCATCAAATAGACAGCCTTATTATAATCGTAATTATTGGCATATTTTGCCTGATTAATTATAGGATGCCAATTGTACATCGCTTTAAAAAAGGCATCAAAATTATAATTTTTTGGCACAAACAGTTTTGAAACATTCCTGCAACCCAAACCATAATATCTAAAAATATCTTCGGAAAGTGCTTTAAGTTGCTCTTCGGTTTCGTTTCCTGTTAAGACAGCAACCGAATTTCTGTTTTTTCTTATAATCGATGGTTTGCCTTTAAAATAGTATTCAAAATAACGAGCAGAGTTGTTACTTCCTGTTGCAATAACCATATCAAAATCGTTTAGTTTGCCTTCAGTAAATTCGATATTTCCTTTTAATTCTGGAGCTATGTATTCTAAATATTTTGCTAAATAGGGCAGAAGGTGTTTATCATTTGAAGATTGCTTTACTAAAACCTGATGACCGGAAATAATAACGCTTATAAAATCATGAAAACCAACTAAAGGAATATTTCCAGCCATAATAATCGCTACTTT
>JADFSQ010000205.1 GCA_022560715.1 Bacteroidota bacterium | reverse complement strand
GAATACTGAATACTGAATACTGAATACTGAATACTGAATACTGAATACTGAATACTGAATACTGAATACTGAATACTGAATACTGAATACTGAATACTGAATACTGAATACTGAATACTGAATACTGAATACTGTAAACTAAAAACTATGAGTAATTATCTTGAAACAACTTACGATGTATATAAAGAAGCAGCACTAACTCCAGATGTTGGTTTATGCTGTACCACTAACCCTATTTGGGAATTGCCAGGATTAAAAATCCCAAAAATTATGCAAGAAATGAACTATGGTTGCGGAAGCACAGTTCATGCTCGTGACTTAACCAACAATCCTAAAATGCTATATGTTGGTGTTGGTGGCGGCATGGAACTCTTGCAATTCGCATATTTCAATCGTCAAAAAGGAGGTGTAGTTGGTGTTGATGTAGTAGATGAAATGCTCGAAGCGTCACGTAAAAATTTTATTGAAGCCGAAGCACAAAACCCTTGGTTTAAAAGCGAATTTGTAGAACTTAAAAAAGGAGATGCTATGAATCTTCCTGTTGATGATAATAGCATAGATGTTGCTGCACAAAACTGCTTATTCAATATTTTTAAAGCTGAAGATTTAAAGAAAGCCATTGCGGAAATGTACCGCGTATTAAAACCACACGGAAAATTAGTGATGAGTGATCCAACTTGTGAGCAAACAATGAATGAAGAATTACGTAACGACGACAGACTTCGTGCTTTGTGTTTAAGTGGAAGTTTGCCAATAGCTGAATACGTAAAAATGCTAACTGATGCTGGCTTTGGCACTATTGAAATCCGAGCTCGTAAACCTTACAGGATTTTAGACCCTAAAAATTATCCAACAGATGAGTTAATTTATATAGAGTCCATTGAAGTAGCAGCCATAAAAGATCCAATGCCAAATGATGGTCCTTGTGTATTTACAGGAAAAGCTGCCATTTATTATGGAGAAGAAGATTATTTTGATGACAATGCTGGACATGTTTTATTAAAAAATCAACCTTTAGCTATTTGTGATAAAACATCCAGAGCATTAGCCTCATTAAATAGAGATGATATTTTTACAAGTGAATCTACATATCATTATGATGGTGGAGGTTGTTGTTAACTATAAAAAAGTTATGAGTATACATTTTCTATTATCAATCTTATTTTTATTTAATTCCTGTAACGGAACAAATAAAACTATTAGCAACTCTTCTAAAGAAACGCAAAAAAAGGAAATTTTTCAAACGCAGATTAGTGTTTCTAACGAACCCAAATCCATTGTATATAGTGAAGAAATTATTTCATCACATCTTGATTCAATAAAAAAAACGGAAGAAACACCTTTTGAAACTGTTTTAGATTCAATTGAAACCTTTAATCATAATTTATGGAACAGTTTACTTCAAAAATACGTTTCATCTCAAGGCAATGTCAGTTATAAAGGGTTTAAAGAAAGTGAAAAAGAATTAGATGATTATCTAGAATTTCTTTCAGAAAACACACCTCAAGATTCCTGGACAAAAGTAGAAAAACTAGCGTATTGGATTAACGCCTATAATGCTTTTACTATTAAACTAATTTTAGACAATTATCCTGTAAAAAGCATAAAAGATATAAGCAGTCCATGGGATAATCGTTTTATAAAATTAGGAAACAAAACATACTCGCTTAATGATATTGAACATAAAATACTTCGTAAAATGGGAGATCCTCGCATTCATTTTGGGATTGTTTGCGCTTCTGTTTCTTGTCCAAAATTACAGAATACAGCTTTTGAATCTTCAAAAATTGAAGAACAATTAACCAGTGCCACAAAAGAATTTTTAGCAGATTCATCAAGAAATGACTTATCTCAAAACAGTATTAAAATTTCCAAGATCTTTAAATGGTTTTCTTCAGATTTTAAACAAAATGGTTCTTTAATAGATTTTTTAAATGCATATTCAGAGATTACCATTTCACAAAACGCAAGTAAACGTTATAAAGATTACGACTGGAGTTTGAATGAATAAAATTTCAATAATAATTCCTATACTGAACGAAGCAAAAACTATTGGCAAACTGCTTCAGCATTTACTTGATAATTCTTCAAAAGATAACATTTCAGACATTATTGTAGTTGATGGTGGAAGTACTGATGGTTCTATGGAAATAGTTAACGCTTTTGTCACTTCGAGTGATTCTGATTTATCAGAATCGTATCGGGAAGAAGATCCTGAAACAAGTTCAGGATGGACTTGTCATAATATAAAGTTTATGACTTCGCCCAAAGGAAGAGCAAAACAAATGAATTTTGGCGCAAAAGATGCTTCAGGAGATATTCTCTATTTTCTTCATGCAGATTCATTTCCTCCAAAAGACTTTGATTATAATATAATCCGTCAAGTTAAAAAAGGAAGCGTTGCAGGATGTTTCAGAATGAAATTTGATAGCACTCACCCTGTTTTAAAAATATCCCAATGGTTTACCCGTTATAATTTTAAAATTTGCCGTGGTGGTGATCAATCGTTATTTATCGTGAAAAAAATATTCTACAGTTTAGATGGTTATAATGAAACTTTTGGCGTTTATGAAGATTGCCAACTTATAAATCGCATTTACGACAATTATAGTTTTACCATTATCAATGATTATGTAACTACATCTGCCAGAAGATATGCTGAAAATGGAACTTGGAAATTACAATATCATTTTGCGGTAATTCATTTAAAAAAATGGTTGGGTGCTTCGGCTGAAGAATTGCATCGCTACTACAAACAACATATTGTTTAAAAATACTGCCCAATACCAATCACCAATCCTTTAATTGCGTTTGGTGTTATTCCAACTCCATAATCTATCCTGAAAATAGCATTATATATTTTTTTATGAATAAAACGTAAGCCTAATCCTGGATAGACTCTAATATTATCTGACTTACTAAAATCACCAAAGTCGCCTCCCGGATTTCGCCAAGAACCTGCATCTATAAACACATTTCCTTGTAATACAAACCAGTTTTTTTCATAAATGGTGTATCTATATTCTGTATTTAACACAATCGCTCCAGTACCTCTGTCAATAGTATTACCAACTCCTCTTATATTTAAATTGTTATCTACCGAAAAAGGTGCAAAAGGTGTTTCGTCATTACTCGATAGACCAAGTCGTAATCTGGTTGCCCAATTCCCCTTTTCACCAAGTCTTTTGAAGTAATAAAAATCATTCCAGCCAATTACAAAACTTGGTAACATCACACTTGTTGACGTGACATATTGAAAATTAAACATGCTTCTAAAACCAGAGACATATTGATAATCGTAATCCAAATTATTGTACTCATAAATTCCTTTGTACAATAATTTATGAACATTTAGTTCTTGTGGAACCTCTGGACTTGTAGCTCCAGATATGTATGAGTAATCCTCGGTAAAATAATTAATTCCAAATTCTATTCTGTGCTTGAAATTAATTTCATACAAGCCTAAAACTTCAATCGACGTATTATTATATTTATAATCTGCCGAAGTATTATCAAAAAAAACAGGTTCTTGAGTTGTTAAATCTTGATGATTAATAGCTAATCCAAATTTTTTACTAAACAAATATGGAGCTCTAAAATTAATTGCGTAAGAACTATAAATATCTTTTTGGTAAAAACCTCCGAAAATAATATTTTGCCCAAACAAATTAAACTCGTATAAACCTAATCTATATGCAAATTCATCATCATTTGTAGTATATATATTTACAGACGGAATGATTGTGAAATTCTCTTCAATATTATAAAACACGTTATATTTGTTATCGTGCGAATAAAATACCTGATAATAAGCATGCGCTATTGATGGCAATCGTTTTAAACGTTTTATATCTTCTTCTATTTGCAATGAATCTAAAACTACTCCTGCTTTAATTGATGATATTTTTTTTATAAAAGATGTTTTTGTTTTTTTATTACCTTGTACTTTTAAGTCGGCTACTATTTGTTCTTGAGCAAACATTTTTAACCCAAACAATCCAAAAAGAATTAATAATAACATTGACCTTTTCATTGCACTTCAAAGGTTTTTTGAATTATGGTATTTACCCAATTATCTTCGCTAATATCCATTAATGTGAAATTATAAGAAGTTCCAATTGAAAGAGCAGGAGGTGTTTGAGTTGTTATATTTAAAACCACATTAAATGTATTATAATACTGAAATTGATTTTCGTAGGTATAGGTTCCAGAAAGCAAATTATCTTGCACATCAGATACTACTTGAAAATAAATTGCATTATCACCAAATGCATTGTTTTCCCACGTAAATTTGGGCATTGTTGAGGATTCTTGATTAATTACTACTTCATCCGACCAAACTGTGGGTTTTAAGGTTTGTTTTGTTCGTATTGGGTTTGATATTTTAATTTCTCCATTCAATTCAAAAGTGACAATAATCCATTTTTCTGATGTACTGTTTCTAACTATTTTCTCAAGATATCCATTAAAAAAAGGAATTGGTTCAGTATCAATTTCTGAATAGTTTGAAAACTCATTCTTCCCAACTTCAGCATCAATAGTTTCATACAATCTAATGTCTGAAGCACCTGTTTCAGGATAATAAAACACCAACACAGCATTAGTGTCTTTATCGCTTGCAGAACAAGCGATGACTGCTCCTATTTCTATAATTCTATTTAATACATACGTTAACAATTTATTATCTAATTGTAAC
>JADFSQ010000204.1 GCA_022560715.1 Bacteroidota bacterium | reverse complement strand
ACACAGTAAAAATGATGATGTGAATTATGGATATGATATCAAAAAATAAGTTTCCGAAAGGTTCAAAAATATTAGCGATACATACAGGAGGATTACAAGGTATTGAAGGCATGAATATGAGATTAAAAGAAAAGAATTTACCATTAATTGATATGTAAATATGAAACGATCAGTACTAATATTTGCAATTGTGTTTATGATTTTTAGCTGTGGTACAAGAAAAAAAGTTGTCTCAAAAAAAGTTGAAACTAAAACAGAGATAATTGTTGAACCTGTTGAAACAGAAGCCGTAGATAAAATCGATTTACCTGAAACTTCACCAATAATTAATAATACTACCCAATACATTTCAGTTTATAAAGATATTGCGATGCAGGAAATGCGAATATATAATATTCCGGCAAGCATTACTTTAGCACAAGCTATTTTAGAGTCTGGCTCTGGAAAAGGGACTTTAGCAGTAAAGGCCAACAATCATTTTGGTATAAAGTGCCACGATTGGAAAGGCAAAAAGGTATACCACGACGATGATAGACGGCAGGAATGCTTCAGAAAATATAAATCCTCTAAAATGTCATTTAGAGATCATTCAGAGTTTTTAGCAAATCGGAAACGCTATGCAAGTTTATTCAAATTAAAAAAATACGATTATAAATCTTGGGCAAAAGGATTGCGAAAAGCAGGCTATGCTACCGATAAAAAATATCCACAAAAATTGATTGGTTTAATTGAACGCTATGAGTTGTATCAATACGATAAAGAAGTTTTAGGAAAAAAATATAAAAAAGTTAAAACAGAAGCAATTACTCATACAGTTGTAAAAGGCGATACTTTATATTCGTTGTCACGATACTACAACACAACAGTTGATGAAATAAAAAGCATGAACAATCTAACATCAAACGATTTAAAAATCGACCAAATACTTATCATGAAATCTAATTAAATTATGTTGTATCAACGAAGTAGTGCATTATTTGCTGAAGCAGAAAAAGTAATTCCTGGCGGAGTTAATTCTCCTGTTAGAGCCTTTAAGGCAGTAGGAGGAACGCCAATTTTTGTAAAAGAAGCAAAAGGTGCTTACTTATATGATGAGGATGGAAATCGGCTTATCGACTACATTAATTCTTGGGGACCAATGTTACTTGGTCACGCTTATGAACCTGTTGTAAAAGCAGTGATAGAAAAAGCAAAAAAAGGAACTTCGTTTGGTATGCCAACCGAAATAGAAACCCAAATTGCAGCATTGGCAGTATCGATGGTTCCGAATATTGATAAAATACGATTTGTAAATTCAGGCACCGAAGCTTGTATGAGTGCAGTGCGTTTGGCAAGAGGTTATACTGGAAAAGACAAGATTATAAAATTCGCAGGTTGTTATCATGGACATAGCGATTCGTTTTTAATACAAGCAGGTAGTGGCGCAGTAACTTTTGGGACACCAAACAGCCCTGGAGTAACAGCAGGAACAGCCAAAGACACCTTGCTTGCAAGATATAACGATATTGAAAATGTTGAAACATTAATAGCTGCCAACACAGGTGAGATTGCTTGTATTATTATAGAACCAGTTGCAGGAAATATGGGTTGTATTCCACCAAAAGACGGTTTTTTACAAGCCTTAAGAATGTTGTGCGATACCAATAATATACTGTTGATTTTTGATGAAGTAATGACAGGATTTCGCTTGGCAAAAGGTGGTGTTCAGGAACTATTTAATGTAAATGCCGATATTGTTTGCTTCGGAAAAGTTATTGGAGGCGGTTTGCCAGTTGGTGCATTTGCTGCACGAAACGAGATTATGAATCATTTATCACCTCTTGGTCCTGTATATCAGGCAGGAACTTTAAGTGGAAATCCTTTAGCGATGGCAGCAGGATTAGCTATGTTGACTGAAATTAATAATGATACTGAAATTTTTAATCGCCTGTCTGAAAAAACAGCATATTTGCATAAAGGATTTACCAAAGTTTTAAACGAAAATAATATTACACATACTATAAATAGAATAGGTTCTATGATTTCTGTTCATTTTGCAAAAGATGAAGTTATAGATTTTGAATCTTCAGCAAAAGGTAATAATGAGACGTTTAAAAAGTTCTTTCATGGATTATTAAATGAAGGTATTTACATTGCACCAAGTGCATTTGAAACCTGGTTTATAACAGATGCTTTAAGCTATCAGGATTTGGACGACACTATTGCAGCAGTAGCAACTGTTGCCAAAACACTTAAATATTAAAAGGCATTGTTGTAACAACAATGCCTTAAAAAAACTAACCAAACTAACCAACCGCTAAAATCTTTTACGTCCTTGTTTTTTATGCCCGCTATTTTTTTGTCTTTGGGCTTGACCTTTTCTTTGTTTATGATTCATACCTCTTTCAAATTTTTCAAATTGTTCTCTCGAGAGAATGCGTTTTATCTCTTTTTTGTTGGAAATGTGTTTGTCTAATCTTTGGTTCATCAAATTAAAACGTTCATCTTTTAAAAGTTTTTGATCATTATTTTTTTCTCTTTTCAATTTTAATTCTCTTTGTTTTGCTTGACGCTCTTTAGCATTTGCCAAATGTATTTTTTCGATATCGCGTTGTTGTGCTTCTGTAAGATCTAACCGTAAAGTCATTTTTTTGGTTTGCAATTCTGCTATTTGTTCTGGAGTAAAATCTTTAAATTTTTCATGTCTTTCTTGCTTTTCACTTTTTTGAAGTTCTCCTTTTTGTTCCTGTGCAGTTATATTCATTGTTACCAATGCTATAACAATTAATACTAATTTTTTCATTTTTTGTTCTTTTGTCATTCCCTCAAAGGAGGGAATCTATTTAGTTATTGTTTATGCCCTTTTGACACTGTTAAAAGCGAAAGGTTTAATAGAGTTTGTTTTTTAACTATGTCTTGATTTTAGAATTGAAAGTTCAAAGAATAAGATTCACGAAATTTAATAAAACAATGAGGACCTTATTTTAAGATGATATAATCGAATTATAAAAAGTAAATTATTGACATCCTTTTGTGTGTTTCCACAAAACCTCAATTACGGTTTTACCATACTTTTCTTATATAGAAAGGGTTAAAGACATATAAAGTTTTGTAAAAAATTAGTTACTGCTAGTTTTTTATTAATATCTTTTTGCCGTAAGATTATTCTTTAGTTTATTTTTTTAAAGTTTGGTATGTCAATTTTAAATTTTTTACTCATTGCAGGAGCAATCCAAGGTTTTCTTTTTGTACTATTTCCTTTTGTAACAAAAAAAAGAATTGACAAAACGATTATTTTCTTAAATGCAACAGTTTTTTTTATTTCGGCAAATAATCTTCAAGCTTGGTTAAAAGATACTGATTATGCTTTCACAAGCTTTATTTTAAAGAATTTAGAAATTCCTTGGTATTTAATGATAACTCCATGTTTTTATCTCTTTTTAATCCATTATCTTAAAATTGAAAAAAAAGTTAAAACTTATCTAATTCTTTCTGTTTCTATATTTTTAGCTGAAATAAGTATTCGATTAGGAATAATATTTTATAGTTATTCATTGTTAAATAGTGAACTTATTAAAAGTTATACAAAATTTGAAGAAGTATTTAACGCTATATACTCAATGTTTTTATTTGTAATTGCCATAAAAATTTTATTTGTAAAAATAAATCTCTATAAGCATATGATTAGCTTTGGAAATTTAACATGGCTTAGACAGTTTATGAGAATTGGTAGTGTAGTATTGTCATTTTGGCTAATTGCAATTATTATAAATTTTGTAACAAATAATCAATATCAAACATATACTTATTCTCCATTACAAGTTGGTAGTTCTTTTTTAATTTATTGGATAGGCTATCAAGGTATGATTCGATATAATTTAATGCAAGATAGAATATCTTTAAGAAAAGCACTCATTAAAGACAAAACTAGCATCCAAATAGATAGGAAATTTAATAGTACTGACAATGATAAGTTATCTGAAGCTTTTAAAAACGCAAACAACTACTTAATACTCAATAAAAGATATTTAGACCCACTTATTAGTTTGAGCATATTAGCTCAAGAAATGGATATGAGTTCTAGTTATCTATCAAAACTCATAAATACACATAGTAATTATAATTTTTCAGATTATTTAAATCAATTAAGAATTGAATATGCAAAAAACATATTAGTAGATAAGCAATACAAACAATACACTATTATTGCTATAGGATTGGAAAGTGGATTTAATTCTAAATCTACTTTTTATACTGCCTTTAAAAAGTTTACAGGACAAACACCAGTGGAATACAGACTACAGCATTTAAGCAAATAGCACTCTACATTATTTAATAAACCTTGTCCTAATTCATGTAAATTAGATGATTTCGGACATCTTTTTTCTTCAAGTTTATAGTTTTGAGTTTTAAGTATAAACTAATTATTATGAAATCAGTTGTTTTTCTCTTATGTCTTTCTATTTTATTTTCTAATTATTTGTCTTCACAAGAAAATAAATTAAAACTACATAGTATTTCTTTTTCATTCCCAAGTATTTATTTTGATAATCATACTGGAGGCTTAACGTTTAGCCTAGATATTGGTTTTAAAAAAGAAAAGCATATATATAAACTATTTGCATTATCAGGAAGTGAATTCACATTCTCAATATTAGGACCTTCAAAAAGGGAAGATTTTCATGAGATTGATTTATTA
Organism: Bacteroidota bacterium; assembly: GCA_022560715.1. Taxonomy (GTDB): domain Bacteria; phylum Bacteroidota; class Bacteroidia; order Flavobacteriales; family Flavobacteriaceae; genus PRS1. The sequence continues at coordinate 25 of JADFSQ010000204.1, read as the reverse complement.
TATGGCAGAGAATTAATTGTAAATA
>JADFSQ010000203.1 GCA_022560715.1 Bacteroidota bacterium | reverse complement strand
TTTATCTAGCAACAGGTAATACAACCGTTTTTCAATTATATACTAATTCTCTAGCAGATGTTAATTCTTATGGAGTTGTTGTTGGTTTATCTACCAAAATAGCTAAAGACTATAAATTAGGCTTTAGTTATACATATGCACAATTTGATTTTGACCAAGCATCAGATCCTGATTTTAGTGCAGGATTTAATACGCCTGAACATAAAGTAAAAATGTCTTTTGGCAATCCAAGATTGTTTGAAAACTTTGGTTTTAATGTTAATCTACGTTGGAGCGATGAGTATTTTTGGCAAGCTAGTATAGCAAATGCAATTATACCTTCCAGAACTGTAGTTGATGCACAAATAAATTATTCTATACCATCCATTAAATCTATATTTAAAATTGGTGCAACTAATTTAGGTGGTAAAGAATTTCAAAGTGCTGTTGGATCACCATTTATAGGGTCGCAGTATTTTATTTCCTGGACCATTAATAATTAAATCTCAAAATAAATTTTATACTTAAAACCCAGAATTCTGTTCTGGGTTTTATTATTTAGACTTCTTTCTGCATTACTAAAAAGAATTAAAAAAAGTCTATTATTTTTCATTCAAAACACAGTCTTTTTAATTAAAAAATATATCTTTGCATCGCGAAAAAACCAAGTATTCTAATTGATTGGATGAGTTTGTTTTTTCAGTAAAAATTTTAGCAAAATAATAAACATATAAGTAATGTCAAAAGTTACAGGTAAAGTTTCACAAATAGTAGGTCCAGTAATCGATGTTGAATTCCGTGCTGGAGCAAATCTCCCAAAAATTTACGATTCGTTAGAAATTATTAGACCTGATGGTTCTACATTAGTTCTCGAAGTACAATCTCACATTGGTGAAGATACAGTTCGTACTATTGCTATGGATTCTTCAGATGGATTAAGTAGGGGCACCGAAGTTGTTGCTACTGGAGTTCCTATACAAATGCCAATTGGAAAAGATATTTATGGTCGTTTGTTTAATGTCATTGGTGATGCCATCGATGGATTAGGAAACTTACCTAAAGCAGGAAAGGATGGTCTTCCTATTCACAGAAAAGCTCCTAAATTTGAAGATTTATCTACTTCAACCGAAATTTTATTTACTGGCATTAAAGTAATCGACCTTATTGAGCCTTATGCAAAAGGTGGTAAGATTGGTTTATTTGGTGGTGCTGGAGTAGGCAAAACAGTACTCTTAATGGAACTTATTAATAATATTGCTAAAGGTCATGGTGGACTTTCTGTATTTGCTGGAGTAGGCGAAAGAACTCGTGAAGGAAACGATTTACTTCGTGAAATGCTTGAATCTGGAATTATTAAATATGGTGACGATTTTATGCACTCGATGGAAGAAGGTGGTTGGGATCTTAAAGCGGTAGATAAAACTGTACTGAAAGATTCTAAAGCAACTTTCGTGTTTGGACAAATGAACGAACCTCCTGGAGCACGTGCTCGTGTAGCCTTATCTGGATTAACAATTGCTGAATATTTTAGAGATGGAGCTGGAGATGGACAAGGAAAAGATGTACTGTTCTTTGTAGATAATATCTTCCGTTTTACGCAAGCAGGTTCTGAAGTATCTGCACTTCTTGGTCGTATGCCTTCAGCAGTTGGATATCAACCTACATTGGCAACCGAAATGGGTGCAATGCAAGAACGAATTACATCAACTAAAAAAGGATCTATTACATCTGTACAGGCAGTTTATGTTCCTGCAGATGATTTAACCGATCCTGCTCCTGCTACAACATTTGCCCACTTGGATGCAACTACTGTATTATCTCGTAAAATTTCTGAACTTGGTATTTATCCAGCAGTAGATCCATTAGATTCTACATCTAGAATTTTAACTGCCGAAATTTTGGGTAATGATCATTACGATTGTGCACAACGTGTAAAAATGTTATTGCAACACTATAAAGAATTACAAGATATTATTGCTATTCTTGGTATGGAAGAATTAAGTGAAGAAGATAAATTAGCTGTAGGACGTGCACGTCGTGTACAACGTTTCTTATCTCAACCTTTCCATGTAGCTGAACAATTTACAGGAATACCTGGTTGTTTAGTTGATATAAAAGATACTATAAAAGGTTTTAATATGATTATGGATGGTGAATTGGATCATTTGCCTGAAGCGGCATTTAACCTTAAAGGAACTATTGAAGAAGCTATTGAAGCTGGTGAGAAAATGTTAGTTGAAGCATAAATTAGTAGGCAGTTTGCAGTAGCAGTTTGCAGTAAGCAACTGAATACTGAATACTGAATACTGAATACTTAAAAACTATGTATTTAGAAATTATAACACCAGAAGCCATATTATTTAGCGGAGAAGTAACATCAGTTGCTGTTCCTGGTGTAAGTGGTGAATTTGAAATGCTTAATAATCATGCGCCAATCGTATCTCTCTTAAAAGAAGGCTATGTTAAGATTTATGGAGACATCAAACTTGAAGAAGATGTTGAAGATAAATTTGAAAAAGATAAAAACAATGGAACTTGGTTAGCCATTAATTCTGGCACTATAGAAATGAAGGATAATAAAGTTATCGTTTTAGCCGACTAAATTTTATTTCAAAATATATTAAAAACATGAAGTAAAATCTTTGCGTTTTTTGTTTTACATATAATTCGGTTTACAACATTAAATACAATGCCGAAGCAATAACTCCTCCAACTAATGGTCCAATAACCGGAATCCACGCATAACTCCAATCGCTATTTCTTTTAAATTTTATTGGTAAAATTGTATATATAATTCGTGGACCCAAATCTCTGGCAGGATTAATAGCATACCCTGTTGTACCACCCAGACTTAAACCGATAACCCAAACCACAAAGGCTACAGGAATTGCTCCGAGAGAACCCAATCCAAAATTAATTGCTTTCTCTGAACCAATGCTCAATTCTGGTCCAGCAATATATAATACTGCAAAAATTAATACAAAGGTTCCAACCACTTCACTTAAAAAATTTCTTGGAAAATTTCGTATTGCAGGAGCAGTACAGAACGTTGCTTTTACAGCATCCTTATCTTCCGTTATTTTATAATGGTCTAGGTACATAAGCCATACCACAAACGAACCTAGCATAGCTCCTATAAACTGTGCTAATATGTATGGCATGACATCTACCCATTCAAACAAACCAGCTACTGCTAAAGAAACAGTAACGGCTGGATTTAAATGCGCACCACTATATGGTCCTGCTACCAGTACCCCAACATATACAGCTAAACCCCAAGCTGTGGTTATTACCAGCCACCCTGGATCGTTGGATTTGGTATCCTTCAATACAACATTGGCAACAACTCCATTACCTAAAAGTATTAATAAAAAAGTTCCTAAAATTTCAGCTGTAAATGCAGACATAATTTGTTGTTTTAAAATGTTACTCAATCCAATTGGCACTTCTTGAAACTGCTTTATGCCATTGTTTTAATAATTCTTCTACTTTTTTTGTTTCCATTTTTGGAGTAAATTTTCTGTTTATTGACCATTGACTTTTTAATTCTTCGATATTCTCCCAGAAACCAACTGCCAATCCAGCCAAGTAAGCTGCACCAAGTGCAGTTATTTCCTGGACATTAGGTCTTACAACAGGAAACCCAAAAATATCTGTTTGAAATTGTAATAAAAGATTGTTGCCAGTTGCGCCTCCATCAACACGCAGTTCCGTTCCTTTTGCATTGGAATCCGCTTCCATAGCACTTACAATATCATACACTTGATATGCTATACCTTCTAATGTTGCTCTTGCTATATGTGCTTGTGTAGTGCCTCGGGTTATTCCAACTATTATGCCTCGTGCATACGAATCCCAATATGGTGCTCCTAATCCAGTTAATGCAGGAACAAAATAAATGCCTCCATTATCTGGCACGCTGGATGCTAGTGCTTCAATTTCGGCTGCTGTATCAATTATTTTTAATCCATCTCTTAACCATTGTACAGCTGCGCCACCAACAAAAACACTGCCTTCAAGCGCATAATTAACTTTCCCATTTATTTTCCAGGCAATAGTTGTTAATAGATTGTTTTTCGAATAAACTGGTTCTTCACCAGTATTCATTAATAAAAAACAACCTGTACCATAAGTGTTTTTCACCATACCTTTTTCGGTGCATAATTGACCAAATAATGCTGCTTGTTGGTCGCCTGCAATACCTGAAATCGGAATTTTTTTATTAAATAAACCTTCCGATGTTTCGCCATATATTTGACTACTTTCTTTTACTTCAGGCAGAATGCTTTTAGGAATATTAAAAAGATCAAGTAATTCCTGATCCCATTCTAAACTATGGATATTGAATAACATCGTACGACTCGCATTACTAACATCTGTGATAAATTTTTCACCATTGGTTAGCTTCCATACCAACCACGTATCTACTGTTCCAAAACAAAGCTCGTTATTTTCTGCTTTTTCTCTGGCATCTTCAATAGTATCCAGTATCCATTTTAATTTAGTTGCTGAAAAATAAGCGTCCAAAATTAAACCTGTTTTCTCTTTAATGGTCTCTGTTTTTCCCTTTGCTTTTAATTCATCACAATACTTTGCTGTACGTCTGTCTTGCCATACTATTGCATTATAAATTGGTTCGCCCGTGTTTCTATCCCAAACAATAGTCGTTTCTCGTTGATTTGTAATACCAATTGCTACAACTTCTTGATTGGAAGCGTCCGCAATTTTTAAGACTTTTTTTGCTGAATAAATTTGCGAT
>JADFSQ010000202.1 GCA_022560715.1 Bacteroidota bacterium | reverse complement strand
ACTATTGCTTCATTTGACCCAATAAACAGATGGCTGGTATACCATTTTGATAAGAGCATTCCATCAAGCGACTTTAACATAACTCCTGATAGGGCTTATAGGATAAAGGCAAAAGAAAATACAATTTTGATAATAAATGGCACAGATTCAACTTTGCCAAGGACTTTAGAAGCACGCTGGAACTTAATTGGATTAAAACAGTCTGATGAAATATCTTTTAAAGACTTCTTTGAACTTTATGCTGATAAAATTAAAGAAGAGCTTTCTCAAATGAATTTACTGGTAGAAGATTGGGGAGGAAAAATCCAATCTCAAGACATTTCAGCTAAAACAGGAGAAGGCGTAAAAGAATTGTTAGAAAAAGTGTTTCTCGAAGCAGAATTATTAGAGCTTCAGGCAAATCCGGATAAACTTGCATTAGGAACAGTTGTTGAAGCATTTCTCGATAAAGGACGTGGTTATGTGTCAACCATATTAGTACAAGCAGGAACTCTAAAAGTTGGCGATTATGTGCTTGCAGGAAAAAATAGTGGTAAGATAAAAGCAATGCATGACGAGCGTGGAAATAAAGTTATTGAAGCCGGACCATCAACGCCTGTTTCTATTTTAGGATTAGATGGCGCACCACAAGCAGGAGACAAATTTAATGTATTTGCAGACGAACGTGAAGCAAAACAAATTGCAACAAAACGAGCACAGTTGCAACGCGAACAATCTGTAAGAACACAACGTCATATTACATTAGATGAAATTGGTCGTCGTATAGCACTTGGAGACTTTAAAGAACTGAATATTATTCTTAAAGGAGATGTTGATGGCTCGGTTGAAGCGTTAACGGATTCTTTCCAAAAGCTATCGACCGAAGAAATACAGGTAAATATCATACACAAAGGAGTTGGAGCAATTACAGAAAGCGATGTTTTATTGGCATCAGCTTCTGATGCTATAATTATAGGATTTAATGTACGTCCAATGAGCAAAGCACGTCAAATAGCAGACAAAGAAGAGATTGATATTAGAATGTATTCAATTATCTATGATGCTATTAACGACTTAAAAGATGCTATGGAAGGAATGCTTTCTCCTATCTTTAAAGAAGAAATTACTGGAACAGCCGAAATTAGAGAAATATTTAAAGTATCTAAAGTTGGAAGTATTGCAGGTTGCATGGTAATTACCGGAAAAATATTCAGAAATTCAGGGATTCGTTTAATTAGAGAAAGTGTTGTAATTTATACGGGAGAGTTAGCATCTCTTAAGCGTTTTAAAGACGATGTAAAAGAAGTTGCTAAAGGATATGATTGCGGAATGCAAATTAAAAACTACAACGATATTAAAGAAGGCGATGTAATTGAAGCTTTTGAGGAAGTTGAGGTTAAGAAGGCTCTGAAATAATGTAACAGTGTCATTCTGAATTTATTTCAGAATCTTAAGGTATTTATCCTCTACGTTTATGAGAAACTGAAACAAGTTCAGTTTGACAAAACCACTTTATAGTCCTTTTTTTTGATTCCCTATACAATTATCTTCAAGGTTCTTTTTTATCATTTTTAGGCTTAAAAATAAAAGCATTTCCAAATTTCTTTTTAACTTTTAATAACGCACGATCGGCTTCTAACCGTGTTTTAAAATTCCCAATCCAGATTTTATAGTTTGGCGTTTCATATCTCATTGAAGAAGACCAATCTGTAAATGATTTTCTAAACTCTAATCGTGCCTTTTCCGCACCTGAACGATTGCCATTAAAAATTTGAATTCTGTAGTTCGTTTCGGTTCTGTTTATATCCTTTTTCAGCCTTAAAAGAGCATCAATTTGAGTGTCTTGATTAACAGTTACTGTACCTTCTTGCGCTTGAATATTAATCAAAGTAAATAAAGTTATCAAAACCATGTTTAATAGAAATTTGGCAGGTGCTTTTTGCATAATTTATTTAATTTCGTACAAATGTAAAATATATAAACTTAAACACATATAATTTTATTATTTAGAATGCTTATAAATTAATAATTAACACTATTGTAACATTTCTATAATCGACATTAAGTGTTACTTTTGTGCGAGATTTTTATAACCGAATAATCTTCTATTTAGGTATGAAATAATCATGCCAAAAGATTAGAAGACAATTCTATTAACAATATGAAACAGGTGACTAACCATAATATAACCTCGAAATTTTTACTTCTGGGTTTATTTTTTTTACTAATATTTCCAACCTCATTATTCGCTCAAGAAGGAGATCCCGCAAAAGGAAAGGCCTTGTTTAACACCTATTGTGCTGCTTGCCATACACTTGATAAAAAACTAACAGGACCTGCCATGCGTAATGTAGAGCAACGTTTAATGGATGACGAAGGCTTAGACAGAGATTGGATTTATGCATGGATTAGAAATAGTCCGGCAGTTATAAAATCTGGAGATGTTTATGGAAATAAGATTTATGCAGAGTATAATAATGCTGCAATGACTCCAATGCCACAATTATCCGATGAGGAGATTGATAATATTTTAGCTTACACAGCACAAGAAAAAGTAGTAGCACAAACGAGTGCTGGAAATGCTGTTCAAGCAGAATCACAATCTTCTTCAGATATTTCTAACGAAATAATTCTCGGTGCTTTAGCAATTTTATTTATGCTGTTGGCGATTGGCTTGTATTTGGTTAATAAAACACTACGTCGTTTTGCAGTTGCTAATGAAGTTGAAATTCCTGTTGCAGAAAAAAGCACACCTCTTTGGCAGGCTTTTGTAAAAAATCAGTTCTTATTGCTGGTAACGGTAATTTTCTTTTTGCTAACAAGTGGTTACTTTGCATTTGGATATATGATGCAAATTGGTGTCGACCAAGGATATCAACCCGTACAACCAATACATTTTTCTCATAAAATACATGCTGGCGATAATAAAATAGACTGTAAATATTGCCATTCATCAGCGCGAGTAAGCAAAACTTCTGGAATTCCTTCTTTAAATGTATGTATGAATTGCCATAAATCTATTTATGAATATAATGGTGAAACTACTGTTGAATACACTAAAGAGTTTTATGATGAACAGATAAAGAAATTATACGCAGCTGTTGGCTGGGATGATGACGAACAACAATATACTGGCGAAACACAACCTGTAAAATGGATAAGAATACATAACCTTCCGGATTTTGTTTACTATAATCATTCGCAACATGTTACTGTAGCTGGATTAGAATGTCAAATATGTCATGGACCAGTTGAAGAGATGGAGGTGGTATATCAATATTCCCCTTTAACAATGAATTGGTGTTTAGAGTGTCACAAAAAGACAAATATTAAAACCGAAGGAAATGCGTATTATACCAAAATACACGAAGAGTTATCAAAAAAATATGACTTAGATAAATTTACTGTAAGAGATAATGGTGGATTAGAATGTGGGAAGTGTCATTATTAAATTTCAGAATTACGATTTACGACTGTTGAAATCGTTAAATCGTAAATCGTAAATCAAAAATCGTTAAATCGTAAATAAACAATATGCCATCAAACAAGAAATACTGGAAAAGTGTTGAAGAGCTAAACGAGAACAACAGCTTTATGATTGAGGCTCTAAAGCACAAAGAGTTTGTGGAAGAAATTCCTGTAGATGAGTTTTTAGGTGATAAGGACACTTTAGAATCTTCTTCAACAACACGTCGTGATTTCTTAAAATATGTTGGGTTTAGTACTGCTGCTGCAACATTAGCGGCTTGTGAAGGCCCAGTAATTAAATCTATTCCTTACGTTGTACAGCCTGAACAAATTATTCCTGGAGTTGCTAATTATTATGCAACAACAATTGCCAATGGGTATGATTTTGCAAGTATTTTAGTTAAAACACGCGAAGGCCGTCCTATAAAAATTGAAAACAATAGCCTTGCGACTTCAAACAATGGCGCTAATGCAAGAATTCATGCTTCGGTTTTAGATTTGTACGACAGTAATAGAATCACTGGACCTAAAAAGAAAGGCGAAGATAGTTCTTGGACTGAGCTAAATAATGATATAGTACAAAAGTTAAGTGAGTTAAAAGATTCAGGCAAAACCATTGTATTATTAACTCAAACGTTTGCAAGCCCTTCTACATCTAAATTAATTTCAGAATTTGCAACAAAATACAATAATGTCCGCCACGTAGTATATGATGCTATTTCAGAGTCGGCAGCTGTTGAGGCCTTTGAAAACAAGTACGGAGAATGCGGTCTATCTAATTACGATTTTTCTAAAGAAAGTACTATTGTTTCTAAAATTGCTTGTGGTATTTCCTCTAATACATCATTAATTTTTTGTTCTGCATCTCTAAATTGTTTTATTAATTTTTTAAGTTTAGAAGTATTATTTCCTGTTCGTTCTATTAATGTAATATAGAGTTTTTTATCTTTATCACTATACAATCTTCTCATATCTTCCTTTGTAAGTTCTACTGATTCCCATTCACTGAGAATGTCATTAGATTGTTGATCAATGTAATCTTTTTCGTATCTATTTACGAAAATAACTATTTCTTCTAAATTGAGATATTTTTTTCCAGTTAGGTGTTCTTTATCATTTTTATTATTTTTCTCAAAAGAATATTTAGTTAATGTCTTAATTCCTTTTTCAGTTAATGAATAAAGGGTTGATGGTTTTGTTCCCTCCTCTTTTTCTTTTTTTACAGGTTGAATTATTTTATTTTTTTCATTAAGCATTTTACTAACAACTGCATCAACCAATTTCTTTTGTGAATTTGTTG
>JADFSQ010000201.1 GCA_022560715.1 Bacteroidota bacterium | reverse complement strand
TATAGCTATATTAAATTAATAAGTGAAACACTTTGTTTAAAATTAGCTTTATAAAAACAATTATAATAGTTTGAAATTATTATAACTGTTTTGTTTTATCATTTGAATTTTATTATTGGTAGTTTTAATTTATTTGAAATACAAAAAATAGCTTAATTTCTTCCGTAATAAACTATAATATACCGATTTAGTATATTCCAAAGTTAGTTTTTTTTTACTTTATGAAAGAAAATATTTATAAAACATTTTTACATCCTAATAATTTCTTTTTTTGCATCCTCAAATTCAGCCATTATATCTTCAACAATATTTGCCACTGGTTTTATATCGTGAATAATCCCTGCAACTTGCCCAATTTCCAATTCGCCATTTTCAAGGTCGCCTTCAAACATACCTTTTTTTGCCCTTGCTCTTCCTAATAATTCTTTAAGTTGTTCTTTGGTTGGCGCTGTTTTATAGAGTTCCTGAATTTCATTATAAAACTTATTTTTTATAAGCCTAACAGGAGCGAGTTCCTTTAAAGTTAATTGTGTGTCGCCTTCTTTGGATTCTACAACAGTTTGTTTAAATGCTATATGTGCCGAAGATTCTTCACTAGCCACAAAACGGCTTCCTATTTGTACTGCATCTGCTCCGAGAACCATTGTTGCTAACATGGCTTTTCCTGTGGCAATTCCACCAGCAGCTATCAACGGAATATTAATCTGTTCTTTTACCATTGGAATAAGTGTAAGGGTTGTAGTTTCGTCTCTTCCATTATGCCCTCCTGCTTCAAAACCTTCAGCAACTACAGCATTCACTCCAGCTTCCTGAGCCTTTAAAGCAAACTTTACACTGCTTACAACATGAACAACTGTAATGCCTTTTTCTTTTAACCACTTGGTCCAGGTCTTTGGGTTTCCTGCTGAAGTAAATACAATTTTCACACCTTCTTCAACAATAATATCCATAATCTCTTGAATATTTGGATACAACATTGGCACGTTTACTCCAAAAGGTTTAGTGGTTGCTTTTTTACATTTCTGAATGTGCTCACGAAGTGTTTCAGGATACATCGATCCTGCTCCAATTAATCCAAGAATACCTGAATTACTAGAAGCTGAAGCCAATCGCCAACCACTATTCCAAACCATTCCTGCTTGAATTATTGGATATTGTATATTGAAAAGTTTGGTAATTCTGTTTTTCAAAAGCAATACGTTTTTATTTAATTTGAAAAGTAAAAATAGTGAATTTGATTTAGACTGAAGACCAAAGACTGAAGACGGAAGACTACTCTTTAATAAGTTTAAATGTTTTAGAAGATTTAGTATCCGTTTGAATCTTTACAATATAAATTCCGTTAGATAAACTTTCTAAATTTATAGTTTTCTTATTTTTATAGATAACAGAACTAAAAACTTGCTTGCCAAGAATATTATACAACTCTAAAGTGGCTGTCTCTATTTCATCTGGAAAAACAATTTGAAGATTATCTTGTATTGGATTTGGGAAAATTTTGAATTCGCTTAATAGGTCTGACTCAACAGATAAAGCTGCATCTAAAGCCGATTGTAAATCTGGAATTCCGTAACCAAGAAAAAAGTCTGGCGTTGCAAATTGCGATGCAGATTCACGAACTAATTGCATTATTTCGGAATTTGTTTTGTTGGGTATAGCTTGCCACAAACAGGTAATTCCTCCAGCCATAATTGGCGAACTAAATGACGTTCCATTATTTTGAACAATAGAATTATTATTGCTTATAACAAAACTGCCCAAACCACGAGCAACAACATCTGGCTTTTGTGTTGGTTGAATAGCACTTCCTTGAGAACTGAAAGACGCATAATTTCCATTTAAGTCTACTGCACCAACTGACAATACGTTTGCAGAATCTGCAGGAGCATTTACACCACTTGCTCCCGAGTTTCCAGCCGAATTTACTAACAATATTCCTTTTTCGAAAGCAATATTTGCACCTCGAGTTATAAAGGCTGTTAAACCATCCATATCAGTTGTTGTGTAATTATAGCTGGAATCATCAAAATCAAAATAACCCAAAGATGTGTTAATCACATCTACACCTAAACTATCTGCACGTTCTGCAGCTTCAACCCAATAGCTTTCTTCTACTGGGTTTTCACTTGCAACATCTTCAGTTAAAAATAAATAATAAGATGCATCAGGTGCTGTACCAACAAACTGATTTTCTATAAATCCAGCCATAGTACTTAAAACTTTTGTGCCATGATCGCTAGCAGAAGATGCATATACATTTGAGTTTCTATTAACAAAATCGTAACCATTAAGTAAATTGCCAGCATCTCTTAAACGTTGAAATCCTGCCATAGTATTTACATTAAGAAATCCTGCATCTAAAACGGCTACTACCATTCCTGTTCCTGTATAATCAAGAAGATGCAAATTATCGGCATTTATCATTTCGACTTGGTTTTGTGTGTCTCCATACACAAATGTTGTTTGAGCATCTTCAATTTCAAACTTATTCTTTATTTCGACACTTCTTGATGAGTTAAGGCTTTTATCTGCAAACTCAATGTGATCGACAAAAATTTCGGATGTTAAGTTATTGATATCGGTTTCTGTACCTCGAACATGTACAGCATTAAACCATTTAGATTTAGCCATTACAGTAATTCCTGTGGCATTTTTTAATTGTGTGATATACGACTCGTCTACAGGAACATCTCTAAAATCTATAACAACACCATGATTGTTTTTTCGATCAATAGCATCTTGAGTAAGAATAGTTATTGGATTGGAAAGGGCATTTGCAACATTGGCTTTTGCATTTAGAAAAACACAAGCATCTTCTTGAGCAAGTGCAAAAAATTGAAAAAAAATAAGACTGATAAAAAGTAATTTACTCTTCATAGTATTAGATTTGGTATCACAAGTTAAGAAATTACTCCCGAACCTACTAATTCGTCATCGAGATACCATGCTACAAACTGTCCTTCTGTTATTGCAGATTGTGGTTTTTCGAAGGCTACATACAGTCCACTACTTACTTTATGAAGCGTTGCTTTTTGCAAAGGTTGACGATAGCGAATTCTTGCAAGAACATCTAAAGTTTGGTCAATTTCTAAAGCCAAATCTTCACGAATCCAATGCAATTCTTCATTGGTTACAAACAGTACACTTTTGTATAATCCCGGATGCGATTTGCCTTGTCCTGTATAAATTACATTCTCATCTACATTTGTTTCGATAACAAATAATGGCTCTACTGTTCCACCAACAGCTAATCCTTTACGTTGACCTTTTGTAAAATAATGTGCGCCTTGATGCTTACCAACAATTTTACCATCAGTAATTGAATAGGATAATTTTCTCGATGCAAACTGAAGTTTTTCTTCTTCCGAATTAAAATCAGGTAACTCTTGATTAAAAATATGATTATCACTTGAAACCTCAACAACTACCCCTTCTTTTGGTTTTAGTTGTTGCTGTAAAAAATCTGGAAGTTTTACTTTACCAATAAAACAAAGTCCTTGTGAATCTTTTTTATCGGCAGTTATAAGGTCTAATTTTGAGGCTATTTCTCTAACTTCCGGTTTTGTTAATTCTCCAATTGGAAATAATGTCTTTGCTAATTGCTCTTGCGACAACTGACACAAAAAATACGATTGGTCTTTATTGCCATCTTTCCCAGCGCGTAACTGATAGATTTGTTTACCATCTTTTTCAAAACTGCCTTTTCTACAATAGTGACCTGTTGCAATATAATCTGCTCCTAATTCCATGGCAATCTTCATAAACACATCAAATTTTATTTCGCGGTTACAAAGCACATCAGGATTTGGTGTTCTGCCTCTTTCATATTCGTTAAACATATAATCTACAATACGCTCTTTGTATTGTTTACTTAAATCTACTGTTTGAAAAGGAATGCCTAATTTTTCTGCAACGAGCATAGCGTCGTTACTATCGTCTAACCAGGGACATTCATCGGAAATTGTTACAGAATCGTCGTGCCAATTTTTCATAAACAAGCCTATGACTTCGTAACCTTGCTGCTTTAATAAATATGCTGCAACGCTAGAATCTACTCCTCCTGAAAGTCCGACAATTACTCTTTGCATTTTGCAAATTTACGAATAAAAAAATATGAATTATGATTAAATTTATTGGGAAAGATTGCTTTAACATCTTGAGAGACCTGACAGGTTTTAAAAACCTGTCAGGTCTAAAAAACCATTACATTATTGCTTCTTTTTATACTTTGAAACATAGGTGAAATCTTTTTGTTTCACAAGCTTTCCGTTGTTATAGTATTTCCAAATGCCTGTTTTTTTTCCTCTTTTATAAGAACCTTGTACTAGCATAACACCATCTTCAGCATAATATTTTGCTAACCCATGAAGTTCATTATTTTCATAAATAAACGCTTTTAACAGGACACCTTCTTTGGAATACCAATTTGAAACACCTTCAATACTTCCATCTATATAATTTGCTTCTTCAGTTAGTTTACCATTTTTATAATACACAAAACGTTTTCCGTGTAAAACACCATTATCATTATAATTCTCAACAGTCATAATCTTTTCTGAATTATTATGATAATACAGCCACTTACCAACATATAATTTCCCGTTCATCTTACCTTCACTTATTACCTTGCCTCTTGAAGATAAAAATTTTACATCTGCAATATTGTCTTTCTCATTAAATTGTTTGGTAGCGGTTAATACACTTCTCTTCTTTATATACTTATAAAATTTAAAGAGTCCTATTTCCTTTCCATGAAAAAACTCGCCT
>JADFSQ010000200.1 GCA_022560715.1 Bacteroidota bacterium | reverse complement strand
TATTTTTCTCGTTAAGGTATATCAAACTTTAATTTCACCGCTTACTCCTTCAACATGCAGATACCAACCAACCTGCTCTCATTATACTATAGCTGCTTTACAAAAACATGGTTTATTTCGTGGAGGACAATTAGCGATAAAACGGATTTTTAGTTGTCATCCCTGGGGGAAATCTGGCTATGATCCAGTTCCAGAAAAGGAAGAAAATAAATAAAATATCAATAGCACTCTTATCATTTATTTCGTTTCAATTCTATATATTTACAGTACAAAAATTAAATCTATGCACGCTTTACAAATCGTTTGGGATCCAGCTTCTGATGGAATTAATATCGTTGGAAATTTTACAATTCACTATTACAGCATGATGTGGATGGCAGCCTTTATATCTGGTTGGTTTATTATGAAGAAAATTTATAAAAGCGAAAATCAATCTGATGAAAAATTAGATTCCCTTTTTATATATACTGTTATAGGAATTATGCTAGGTGCTAGATTGGGTCATGTTATTTTTTATCAACCAGAACTTATTAAAGACGACTTTTTCAGCATATTTCTACCATTTAAATTTAAAGGCGGATTTGCATTTACAGGATTTAGAGGTTTAGCTAGTCATGGTGCAGCCATTGGGATGATTGTTTCAATGTATTTCTACAATAAAAAAGTCTTAAAAAAATCGGTGCTTTGGATTCTCGACCGGGTTGTAATCCCTACAGCTTTAGGCGCTGTATGTGTACGAATAGGAAATTTCTTTAACTCCGAAATGATTGGTAAAGAAGCAGGAGAATCTTTGCCTTGGGCAGTAATTTTTAAAGATTTTGACAATGTAGCGAGACATCCAGGACAGTTATACGAAGCTTTTGGTTACGTATTTGTATTCTTAATTCTTTGGTTTTTGTATTGGAAAACGAAGAAAAGTGAGCAAACAGGATATTTGTTTGGTTTGTTTTTAGTCCTGTTAATGACTGTACGATTGTTTGTTGAAAATTTTAAAATAGCACAAATAGATGCTCGTGAAGATTGGATCTTTAATCTAAATACAGGACAAGTGTTAAGTATTCCATTTATATTAATTGGATTGTATTTTATGTTTGTTTATAAACCCAAATCGGTTTAATACAAAATGAAAAAACGTTTTGTTTTCACATTAATTATAAGTTCTATTTTGTTTAGTATTACATCTTGCAACGAAAAGCAAAAGACAGTTAAACCTATAACAATTGAGTTTAAAAAAGAAGGCAAACTCTCTATATTTGAATCTGCTTCAGATACAATAATTACACAATTTGATATAGAAATTGCAGAAAGCGATTACGAAATACAAACAGGTTTAATGCATCGTCAATCTATGCAAATTGATAGAGCGATGTTATTTATTTTTCCAGATATAAGAATGCGTTCGTTTTATATGAAAAACACCTATATTCCTTTAGATATTATTTATTTAGATAACGATAAACGTATTGTAAGTATTCAAGAAAATGCAAAGCCTTTGGATGAAACCTCTTTACCATCTCTATTCCCTGCGCAATACGTTTTAGAAATTAATGCTGGCTTATCTGAAAAACTAAACCTTAAAGTTGGTGATAGTATGGAATTTACAACAGATATTTCAACAAACTGATTATTGGTATTTTATACTAACATAAGCAACCCAATGTCGTTGAGTAGCAATAGCTGTAGTTCCCATTCCTAAATCTTCAACAGTAATCAACTTATGATCTATACTTGATTGATACTCCAAAAAAGTTCCTGTCAATCTTTCGTTGCTTTCCAATAGATTAAGTTTATTAGCAAATGCCAATCCAAAAGGCACAGAATATCTACCACACCAAACCCATTTATATTCTTTGTAATCTTCTTTTTGAACAGTATATTCTGTAAACCATTTTATTTTATCGCTATTTATTTCATCTACCAAACACGTATTAATAATCTCCAAATCTTGTTGTCGTGCATTTTCGGTACCCAAGCTATCAGTACCAAAAGGTGCTAAATCAGCACTCCATTGGTCATCTCCATAATGTACCGCATCATTTGAAATTACAACTGCTAAATCTTTTCCGTAGATCCAGTTTTTTTCTTTCAGAATAGTATTTACAACAACAGCCAACTCATCGCTAATAGCATCAATTGTCTGATAATTAATATATGGAATGAGGATAGGCACAATTTCTACATTGCGATTTTTTCTATGTAAAAAAGGAATTATAGCCTCAAGAGAATGCTCTAAAACCTGCATACTATCATGTACTACATAAGCATCTTTCGGTAATTTTTTTAGTATTTCAGTATTAATTGAAGACACTTTTAAATTCCCAAAAGGCGATTGCCAATGTGTGAAATTTCCGAAAATAATCTTATCCTGAAGCTCGTAGTTTCTAGCTCTATGTGCAACTCCAATTAATATTATGGTGTTGGCATTAATGCCCTTGAGAGATTCATAATACAAACGTCCTGCATATTTATAATCATCATGTGGAGATATGGCTGCTTTCCAATTTAGATTATTTGGGCTATCTATAATTTGTAATCGTTTGTAAATAGAATCCATTTGCCAATCGTATTGTGCAAAACCAATGGTATCGTGAGCATGACGTAATTTAATTTCTTCTTTTGGGAAAGTGATTTCAGTGCTTTGTTTACAGGTAAAACAAAACAATGTAACAACCACTATCATAAATAAAACTCTCATGTATATTTTTTAGAAAGTTACATTTTTTAAAACAAAAAAGCCTTTCAGAATAAACTGAAAGGCTTTCAATATATTTAAGAGTAAACTATTTATTTTTATTTCTCTTTTTTATCTAACTTTTTAATAGTATCATACATAATTGGAGTGGCTATAAATACTGAAGAATATGTACCTACAACTACACCAACAATTAACGCAAACAACAGCCCTCTGAGCGAATCTGCTCCTAAAAAGAACATTGTTGATAACACAACTAAAGTAGTTAAGGACGTATTTAATGTTCTGCTTATAGTACTGTTTAATGCAACATTTACATTTCTCCTAAAATCCCAACCTGTATGCTCGTTTAAGTATTCTCTAATTCTATCAAACACAACTACAGTATCATTTAGCGAATAACCAATTACAGTTAAAATAGCTGCAATAAATGCCTGATCTATTTCCATACTAAATGGCATAAGCTTATATGTGATCGAAAAAATTCCTATTACAATAATTACATCATGAAATACTGCAGTAACGGCACCAAGTGAAAATTGCCATTTCTTAAATCGTAATAAAATATAAAGGAAAACTACAATTAAAGACCCTAATACTGCCCAAATTGAAGAACGCTTAATATCGTCGGCAATCGTCGGGCTTACTTTACCAGAATACATTTTCCCTATATTATTATCTGCATCTACAAATTGCTGGTATGTAATTCCGTCTGGTAAGAAAGGTATTAAAGATTCGTACAATTTATGTTGTACTTCTTCATCAACTTCGGCTGAGTTCTCATTTATCTTATATTTTGTTGAAATTCTCAATTGATTTGCATTTCCAATAGTCTTCACTTCAACACTTCCAAAAGTTAAAATTAATGCATCCTTAACTTCTTCGGTGTTTACATCTTTAGCAAAACGAACTTGGTATGTTCTGCCTCCAACAAAATCGATGCCTTCGTCTAAACCAGTTGTAAACAACGATGCCAATCCTCCTAAAATAATAAGACCTGAAAAAACATAAGCTATTTTACGTTTTTTTAAGAAATCTATTTTAATATTTCTAAACAAGCCTTTAGTAATCGATGTTGAGAAATCTAATTTTCCTCCTCTATTTATATACCAATCAATGAGTAAACGAGAAATAAATATTGCTGTAAATAATGATGTTAAAATACCAATTAGTAAGGTTGTAGCAAATCCTTTTATCGGACCTGTACCAAATATAAATAAGATTAAAGCTGTTAATCCTGTAGTAATATTTGCATCTAAAATTGAAGATAGTGCATTACTAAACCCATCTTTTACCGCTTCTTTTTGCCCTTTTCCTTTTGTAAGTTCTTCTCGAATACGTTCGTAAATAAGCACATTGGCATCTACAGCAATTCCTATGGTAAGCACAATACCTGCAATTCCGGGAAGTGTTAATACTGCTCCTAAACCTGCCAATATCCCAAATATTAATAAGATGTTTAACGTTAAGGCTATGTCTGAAAAAATACCCGCTTTACCATAATAAAACAACATCCAGATTAATACTAATGCTAATGCGATTAAAAATGATTTCACACCACTATCAATAGCTTCCTGACCTAATGAAGGTCCAACTTCTTCTGCCTGAACAATATCTGCCGAAGCTGGTAATTTACCTGCTCTTAATACGTTTGCTAAATCTACCGCTTCGTTTAAAGTGAATGATCCGGAAATTTCTGAATTACCTCCAGAAATAGCTCCTGTTGTTACACCTGGAGCAGAATACACAATATCGTCTAAAACAATTGCAATCTGACTGCCTTCTGTAAAAGCTCTTCCAGTCATTGCTTCCCAAATTTTAGCACCTTTAGTATTCATTTGCATACTTACTGTTGGCTGTCCGATAGATGAAAAAGACTGACGAGCATCTGTAATAACTGCACCACTTAATTCAGGTATGTTTTCTCGATTTCCTTTTAGAGCATATAATTCTACAACCTCGATGCTATTATTACCGTTGGTTATCGTGTGAATTCCGGAACAGCCACACAATTCCGTATGTGGGCCACTGCCAGACTAAAGGAATACATCATCAAAGGATTTACGATGGACGACGATCGAC
>JADFSQ010000199.1 GCA_022560715.1 Bacteroidota bacterium | reverse complement strand
GCAAAATCTTAAAAAGCAATTTTCCATTCTTAGTGATAAGCATAATTGGATTATGACTATAATTTATATTATGACATTCGGCTCTTTTATTGGATACTCCATGGTGTTTCCTAAATTAGCGCAAGATATTTTTGTGTATTCAAATGCTCTAGATCCAGAGTGGGTAAATCCAAATGCTCCTAATATTATGCTTTGGGCTTTTTTAGGGCCTGTTATGGGTGCTTTGATTAGACCCCTTGGAGGAATTCTTTCAGATAAAGTAAACAGTGGGTCTAAAGTAACCGCTTGGAGCACATTTTTTCAAATTATTGCAGCATTAACTGTTGCTTATTTTGTAATTCAGGCTAAAGGAACCGAAACTCCTGAACAATATTGGTGGCCTTTCTTTACAGCATTTATGGTGTTATTTTTAACCACTGGAATCGGAAATGGTTCTACTTTTAGAAGTATTCCTTATATTTTTTCAAAAGAAAAAGCAGGACCGGTTTTAGGTTGGACTTCAGCTATTGCAGCTTATGGGGCCTTTATTATTCCCAAAGTATTTGGACAACAAGTAGCAGCAGGACACGCAGAGTATGCGTTATATGGTTTTGCTATATATTACTTTATTTGTTTAATCCTCAACTGGTGGTATTATCTGGGTCCAAAAAGAGAATTTGATAAACCATAATATTTATTATTAAACTGAAATAAAAAAACAAAAAATGAATTTAGATTTAAAGAATATTAATAAACATGATCCATTAAAAAGAATGGTGGAACGCCAAAATGAAACAGAAGAATTATCTCCTATGGATCCCCCAGATGCTTTTAAACCACCTGCATTAGATGAAGTTAAATATGAAGACATGCATCCTTTAATTCAATCATTGATGAATGAACATAAAGTTTGTAATAAAGTAATTGAGTCCTTTGAAACTATACTTAACGAATTGCATGAAAATGGTTTTTCAAAAGGTGTTTTAGAAGGTATAAACGATTTCTTTTCCTTCTTCGACGAATCTATTATTATACATAATAGAAAAGAGGACAACACTATATTTGCAGAATTAAATATTATTCTTCACCAAAAGGAGGAATTTAGTATCGGTACAGAAAAAACAGTTGTAGATTTAATGGAAGACGATCATACAAAAATGTTGCAACTAGCAGCCATATCTTTTAATTTATTTGGTCTTGTTACTCGCATTCCAGATGAAGGTTCTAGAATGGTAATCCTAGATTTAGCTGTAGAACAATCCAAATCATTAATCGAAACTCTTAAGCTTCATATTTTTAGAGAAGACCATGTTGTTTTTCCTATCGCTAATAAATACTTATCTGCCGAAGTGTTAGATGCCATGAAAAAACTGTAGCTTATGAATAATCATTTTATAATAGGTTCTGAAAATGATCTGAAATAGCTGCAAAATTGAATTATTGAACTTTTAGCATACAAGACCGTTGCAAGGCAAAAGTCATTAAAATATTTTAATTCACCGTCATAACATATTGTTTATCAGTTAAATATGTTGTATATTTGAGTTATGAAACTACAAAAAGAACTCACTTTAGCAGATAGTATTTGTGATTTACGAACCCGAAAGATAAAAGCAACATTTTTCAGTCAAATAAACACGCTTATAGATTGGGAAAGTATTTCAAAAATACTTGATACAGATTATTCAAAAGGCAAAAGTGTCGTTGGAAAACCCTCCTATGATGGGTTGTTACTTTTCAAGATGTGTCTTTTACAAAGTTGGTACGGCCTAAGTGACTATGAAATTGAAGATAGGCTTAACGATAGCATTTCTTTCAGTTATTTTTGTGGAATGACCATAGAGCAAGTAGCTCCAGACCATAGTACATTGAGTAGGTTCAGAACAGCATTAACAAAAACCAACACTTTTGAAAAACTGTTTTCTTCGATTAACGCACAGTTAGAAGCTCATGATATCATCGTTAAAAAAGGGATTATTGTAGATGCAAGCGTTATAGAAACTCCTTTACGACCAAAAGGAAAAACGAATCATAAAGTAACGGAAGATCGATCTGAAGAAGAGCTTGAAGTAAAGAAAGATTATCCAGATAGTGTTGATAAAGATGGCACGTGGTTAAAGAAGAGAGGTAAATATCATTTTGGATATAAAAAGCATCACGTTACCGATCAAGAAGGTCTTGTGTTGGGTGTACTAACTACAACTGCCAGTAAAAATGAAATTGCTAATTTAGAAGAGGTACTAAATACAGTAACAGTAAGCTTGCCAAGAGATATTCCATTAAAAGCAGACAAAGGCTATCAATCAAAGAAAAATGCTGTATTGCTCAAAAAACGAAAGCTAAAAAATCACATTCTAAAGAAAGCTCTAAAAAACAAACCTTTAACCATCTGGGAAAAACGATTTAATAAATTAATAGGGAAAACAAGATTTAAAGTAGAAAGAACCTTTGGAGGAATAAAGAGATGGTTTAATGGAGGGGTGGCAAGATATAGGGGAATACAAAAAATGCACACTCAAAACTTGATGGAAGCCATGTGTTATAATCTATATAGAAGTCCAGGGATAATTGCGTCTAATTCTCGAAAATAAAGAAGAAATGGACAAAAAATATCCAAATGCAATTCAAAAAACCTAAAAAACAGATTGAAATTTATCAGAATAGCTTAAAAAAACCTAAAAAAATATTTTGTGAGATGTAGTTGTATATTGCAACGGTCTTCATACATGATTTTTGGTATATTTCCATTTCCATTGATTTAATTTGGTAATTACTCAAAACCTCTTAATGATCTAATAGCAATAAACAACTTTTTGGTCAACCTCTTTATTTTTTACAACTTTGTAATATATGCCAAACTAAAACCATAACTTGTACTACTTATGGAAAGCATAAAACTATATAATGGAAAAATATTTTAATGCATTTATCAATGCTTTTAACGGGACTGTAGATTGGACATGGAAATCTATTCTATTCGAAGTGCCTTGGTACTCCAACTATTTTTGGGGATTGATCGTTATTTCGTTAGCAGTTTGGTTGTTGGAAATTTTATTTCCCTGGCGTAAAAACCAATCTATTATTAGAAAAGATTTTTGGTTAGATGGGTTTTATATGTTTTTCAATTTTTTCGTTTTTGCAATTGTAATAAGTGGTGTTTATAAAATTTTGGAATTACTATTTACCGATATTAACATTACCTCAAAAAGTTTAGTAATAGTAGATATCAGTAATATGCCAATGTGGTTACAATTAGTGGTTTTCTTTATTATTCTGGATTTTGTACAGTGGTTTACACATATTATGCTTCATAAGTTTTCGTTTTTATGGCAGTTTCACAAAGTACATCACAGTGTAAAAGAAATGGGATTTGCAGCGCATTTAAGATACCATTGGATGGAAAATATTTTATACAAACCATTAAAAACTTTTGGCGTAATGATATTAGGTGGTTTTGAGCCTGAACAAGCCTTCATAGTTCACTTTTTTGCTATTGCCATTGGCCATTTAAACCATGCAAATGTTAAGATTACTTGGGGACCATTTAAGTATATTTTCAACAATCCTGTGATGCACTTGTACCATCATGTAAAAGCATTACCTGAAAACCGAAGCCAAGGCATCAACTTTGGGATTAGTTTAAGTTTATGGGATTATATTTTTAAAACCAATTATATTCCTGAAAACAGCGGAACCATTGAATTAGGCTTTCCTGATGAAGATGTTTTTCCTAAAGGATTTTTCGGACAGTTGGTTTCAGGTTTTCGGAATTCTAAAAATAGGTAAATATCTCTTCTACTTTTTAGGACGAAATTTAAAATGCTGTCCACCAATAGAAGCCTGATACATTAATCCTCCTTTGGTTCGCGTAAACACAGCAACACCTTCATTGTATGCTGCATCAACAGAAGCTCCTGCTGTTATAGCTACTGCAGAAACTTGAGCATTAAATTTCAATTTTCCATTAATAAAATGATCGTATGCTTTTTTGTTTTCAAAAAAAATGACTTCACTATACTGTTCTCCTCCCAATTGTAATCCTATTGAGGCTTGCTTTAAACTGGACGAACCAACATCCAGATGATTTCTAAAAACGATTCCTGTACCTGCAGCTCCACCAATTCCAATTCCAGCTTTTGTAACTCTTGGAAATACAACATATCCATATGATTTGTCCACAAAAGTTTGAAGCTTTGGACTATCTTTAATCATTTCATTTAATGCTTCTTTACTTTCTTTTAAACGTTCTGGATTCCATTTTTGGGCATATAAATTAGAAGAAAAAGTAATGCTTAAAACAATCAAGCAAAAAAGTGATTTTTTTAGATATTGTGTTTTCATAATATCGGGTTTTTTAAAAGAATTAATAAGGTTTAAAGTTAATAAAAACTATTAACTAATATAAAACCCATTCTCTACGTTAGCGTTGCCTTTGCTAAGCGAAGTCGAAGTGTCGGGATTTACAAACACCAATTTACCTTCAGGAGTTTCGGTCATTAAAATCATACCTTGACTTTCTATGCCTCGTAATTCTCTGGGAGCAAGATTCACTAAAACCGTAACACGCTTTCCAATCACTTCATCAGCAGTAAAACTCTCTGCTATTCCAGATACAATAGTGCGTACATCAAATCCTGTATCTACTTTTAAGACTAGAAGTTTCTTTGTTTTTGGCATTTTTTTGGCTTCCAGAATTGTGCCTACACGAATATCGAGTTTTTTAAAATCTTCAAACGTAATAGTGTCTTTTTGAGGTTCTGTTATTTTATTATCGTCTTCGTTTACCTTTTTACTGGCTATCCTGTTATTTACTAGTACT
>JADFSQ010000198.1 GCA_022560715.1 Bacteroidota bacterium | reverse complement strand
AACATCTTCCACAAGATATCTTTAAGCTCAGTAATACCCTGCTGTGCTATTGAAGAAATAAACATATAATCTATTGGAAGATTGTTATCAAGTTCAATTTTAAGTTCGGCTTTAAGCTCATCATCCAACATATCGCATTTTGTTATTGCGATAAATCGATCTTTATCCAACATTTCAGGATTGTAACGACGCAGTTCGTCAAGTAAAATATCATATTGTTTCTTAATATCGTTTGCATCAGCAGGAATTAAAAACAATAAGGTTGAATTACGCTCAATATGTCGCAAAAAATAGTGTCCAAGCCCTTTACCTTCAGCTGCACCTTCAATAATTCCAGGAATATCTGCTACTACAAAAGTTTGAAAATCACGATATTCAACAATTCCTAAATTTGGTTTTAAAGTAGTAAACTCATAATCGGCAATTTTTGGTTTTGCTGAAGTTATTACCGATAAAAGCGTCGATTTTCCTGCATTTGGAAATCCAACCAAGCCAACATCTGCCAACACTTTAAGTTCTAAAGTAATACGTTTTTCTTGAAGCGGAATTCCAGGTTGCGCATAACGTGGTGTCTGGTTTGTAGAACTTTTAAAATGCCAATTGCCACGACCTCCCATTCCACCTTCACAAATTATCTTTTCTTCATGTTCTTCGGTTATCTCAAAAATAATTTCGTTGGTTTCTGTATCTCTAATTACTGTTCCGAGAGGCACATCAATATAAACATCTGTTCCATCTGCTCCTGAGCTTCTTCCTTTACTACCATGTCCTCCATGCTCGGCTTTAACATGACGCTTAAATTTAAGATGCAGCAATGTCCAGAGATTCTTTTTCCCTCGAAGTATTACATGACCGCCACGACCTCCATCACCACCATCTGGTCCGCCTTTGGTAATATATTTCTCGCGATGTAAATGCACAGAACCTTTACCTCCATTTCCAGAAGTAGCTACTATTTTTACATAATCTACAAAATTACCTTCGGTCATAAAATGAGTTTAAAGTTTATAAAGTTTAAAGTTTAAAGTTTAAACTCTTATGAAGATTTATAATTTATCTATAACTGCACTTAAACGTTGTGCAATTTCTTCGATACTGCCTACACCATCAACTCCAAAATATTTATTTTGTGCTGTATAGTAATCTTTAAGTATTGCCGTTTTCTTGTAGTATTCTTTTATTCGGTTTCTAATTACCGATTCGTTGGCATCGTCAGGTCTTCCGCTAGTTTCTCCTCTTTTAAGTAAACGTTGCACCAACACTTCGTCATCGACTTCTAAAGCAACCATAGCATTGATATGAGAATCTTTACTTTCCATCAGTTTTTCCAAAGCTTCTGCTTGTTCATTAGTACGTGGAAATCCATCAAAAATAAAACCTTTAGCATCTGCATTTTTTTCGACTTCGGCATTCAGCATTTTTATAGTAACTTCATCTGGCACCAACTCACCTTTATCCATATACGATTTAGCCAGAATGCCAAGCGCAGTTTCATTTTTTATATTATAGCGAAACACGTCTCCAGTTGAAATATGCACCAAATTATATTTCTCTTTTAAAAGCTCTGCTTGTGTGCCTTTTCCTGCTCCTGGAGGTCCAAACAACACTAAATTCGTTGTGTGTTGTGTTGTGCTAATTTGATAAACTTCAGGAATATCTCTACCTAATCCGTTGTAATCCAATCCAAAACCAACTATAAATTTATTTGGAATTTCAATACCTATGTAATGAATTTTAAAATCTTTTTTATAGGCTTCCGGTTTATAAAACAGCGTCGCTATTTTTAATTCTTTGACACCTTCATTTTTAAATATTCTGTAAATTTCGTGAAGCGTGTTTCCTGTGTCGATAATATCTTCAATAATTACCACAGTTCTTCCAGACAAATCTTGGGTAAGACCAATTAATCGTTGTATATCTTCTGTCGATTTAACACCTTCATAAGACGCCAATTTTATAAAAGTTACTTCGCAAGGTTTTGGATATTTTTTCACAAAATCGCTTACAACCATAAAAGAGCCATTCAAAATACCTATAAATACAGGTATTTCGTCACCAAGATCGTTAGAAATTTCGTTTGCTAATTTAGAAATAGCTGCATCAATTTCCTTTGCAGAAATAAATGGTTTAAAATATTTGTCATGAAGCTTAATCATGTTGTTCTTTTTTAGAAAGATGCAAAGATAATGAATTGATTAGGGATTTACGATTTTTGATTTATGATTTTATTTTGGTTTCATTTTTAAGTGTATTTTTGTAGCTCGATAACAAAAAATTGTATTTTAATTAAAGAGATTCCCACTTTCGTGGGAAATAAATATGAATTATTTTTCTTCAAACTTTAAATTAGGAATTCTTGGTGGTGGACAATTAGGTAAAATGTTACTTTATGACACCAGAAAATTTGATATTTATACTTGCGTTTTAGATTCAAGTGATGAAGCGCCTTGCAAAATTGCATCAAATGAGTTTTATCAAGGTGATTTAATGGACTTTGAAACCGTTTATAATTTTGGAAAAAAAGTAGATGTGTTAACCATTGAAATAGAAAATGTAAATGTCGATGCTTTAGAAAAACTCGAAAATGAAGGCGTTAAAGTGTATCCATCTTCAAAAACTTTGAGAATTATTCAAAATAAAGCAACACAGAAATTATTTTATATAGATCATGATTTGCCAACAGCAGTTTTCTCTCGATTTGCTTACACTTCCGAAATCGAGGATGCTGTTTCAAATGGAGGATTAACATTCCCATTTGTATGGAAATGTGCTAAATTCGGTTATGATGGTACTGGAGTAAAAGTCATTAGAACAATTTCAGATCTCGAAAACTTACCAAATGTAGAATGTATTACAGAAGAATTAATTCATTTTAAAAAAGAACTCGCTGTTATTGTAGCTCGAAATGTTTCTGGTGAAACTAAAATATATCCAGTTGTTGAAATGGAATTTCATCCAGAAGCTAACCAAGTAGAGTATGTGATTTGTCCTGCAAGAATTAGTGAAGAAGTTGCTAAAAAAGCGGAAGCTATTGCTTTAAAAGTTTCTGCAGCATTTAATCATGTTGGGTTAATTGCTGTTGAAATGTTTCAAACGCAAGACGATAACATTTTAATAAACGAGGTTGCTCCACGACCTCATAATTCTGGACATCATACCATCGAAACAAGTTATACATCTCAATTTGAACAACATCTTCGTGCTATATTAGATTTGCCTCTCGGAAAAACCGATAGTAAAATTGCAGGAATTATGGTAAATTTGGTTGGTGAAGATGGCTATAACGGAAACGTGGTTTATAAAAACATTGAGCAAATCATGAAAATGGATGGTGTAACGCCTCATATTTATGGTAAAAAGCAAACACGACCATTTCGTAAAATGGGACATGTAACTGTTGTACACACCGATTTAAAAGAAGCTCGTAAAATAGCAGAGAAAGTTAAGAACACAATTAAAGTAATAAGTGAATAACTCACAAAAATCAAATCACAAATTTTAACTTATACAATTGAGATTTGAGATTTAAAATTTGAAATTTCATGAAAACAGTAGCAATAATTATGGGAAGCAATAGTGACCTTCCTGTTATGCAAGATGCAATAGACATTTTAAAAGGTTTTGATATAGAAACTGAAGTCGATATAGTTTCAGCTCATAGAACTCCAGAAAAAATGTTTGAATATGGTAAAAACGCCCATAAAAGAGGTATTAAAGTGATTATTGCTGGTGCTGGTGGAGCAGCTCACTTACCAGGAATGATTGCCTCATTGTCTCCTCTTCCAGTTATTGGAGTGCCAGTAAAATCAAGTAATTCTATCGATGGTTGGGATTCTATTCTATCCATTTTACAAATGCCTGGAGGTGTACCAGTAGCTACAGTTGCGCTTAATGGTGCAAAAAATGCAGGTATTTTAGCCGCACAAATTATAGGAACTTCAGACACTTGTGTTCAAGATAAAATCTTAATTTACAAAGAAGGATTAAAAGCTAAAGTAATAGAAAGTTCAAAAGGGTTAAAAAAATAAAACCCCGAAAGAATCGGGGTTTTAAAATTGCTATTAATCAATTTTCTTTAGAGTAAACTCTATGAAAAATTATTGGCGAATGTAACAAAAAATTAATGATTGACTAACTAATAATTAAAAATAATAATGAAATTAATTAGTCAGAAAGAAAAAACTTACACAAGTAAAAATAATGTAATCTAAACATTAATATTTCTTTAAAAAATTCCTTACAATTAACATGAATATATTAAATTACCCTTTCTCAACACCTTACAATACTGCTCCATTTTCTAAAATAGAAATCGAACATTTTCTTCCTGCTTTTATAAAAGCTATTGAAAATACTAAAGCTGAAATTGATGTTATTACAAATAATTCTGAAGCACCAAATTTTAAAAATACACTTGAAGCTTTAGATTTTTCCGGAGAACAATTAGATCGGATTTCAAGTGTTTTCTTCAATTTAAATTCTGCCGAAACTAACGATGAAATTCAAAAAATTGCTCAAGATGTATCGCCTTTATTATCAGAGTTTAACAACGATATTGCCTTAAACGAAAAATTGTTTAAAAGAGTGAAAGCCGTTTATGATTCTAAAGAACGTTTAAATCTAACAGAAGAACAAAAAACCTTACTCGATAAAAAATACAAGGGTTTTTCAAGAAATGGTGCCAATTTATCAAAAGAAAAAAAACTTAAATTAAGAAAGATTGATAAAAAGTTAAGTAAACTTAAGCTGAAGTTTGGAGAAAATGTACTGGCTGTAACCAACAAATTTGAAATGCTTATTACAAATAAA
>JADFSQ010000197.1:4308-4834 GCA_022560715.1 Bacteroidota bacterium | reverse complement strand
TTCTTTAAATTTATCTGAAACAATATCGCGCGTTCGAATGGGTTCATGAATCCGCTGTTCAAAATCATAAAGATTCGTGTCAATGGTGATCATTTCCCCCGCCGACCACACGTCTTTACCCGATATTTCTGCGTGTTGAATCTGTATTCCCTCCGTCAATTCCCTCTTTGGTCCAATGTTTATGGTATCCGCGTCAGAGGATGAATATGCCATCCCCAGTAAAAATAAGGATCCCGCGGCAATCATCGTCCAATACGAACTTAAAAAAGAAGATTATGAAACAATGTCCTGAATGTGGAGCCAAAATAGTTGGCAGAATTGATAAGAAATTTTGTAGTGATGCCTGCAGAAATTCGTATAACAATAAATTTAATAAGGATAGTAAAAACCTAATTAGAAACACGAATAACAGATTACGAAAAAATTATAGAATTCTGGAAGCCTTAAATCCTGACAAAAAAACCAAGATGTCCAGAGCTAAACTTATAGAAAAAGGTTTCGACTTTAATTATTTTACAAGCATATA
>JADFSQ010000197.1:0-4298 GCA_022560715.1 Bacteroidota bacterium | reverse complement strand
AAAATTGGGACTGTGTATTATTTTGTTTATGACCAAGGGTATTTGCCATTAGAAGGCGATTATTATGCTTTAGTAAAACGTGAAAGTTAATCTATTTCCAATTACTTCCCTTTAGCTGTAAAGCAGCTTTTAAGATATCTTTCTGGCTAATTTGCCCTACCAGTTTACCATCTTCAACAATTGGGAAACGTCTTCTTTTTGCTTTTATAAATTTGGTTGCAGCATCAAAGATATTCATGTTACCATCAATAGTTTCCACATTCATTGCCATATGCTTTTCAACAGTATTGTTATCCATTGGCATATTGTAATAACGACTTTCACTCACATGTTTAATACAATCCCCTTCTGAAATAATACCAATGAGTTCGTTTTTTTCATTTACTACTGGTCCACCAGAAATTTTATACTTAATTAAAGTGTCAATTACGCTTTCAATCTTTTGGTCAGATTTAAAGGTTATTAAATTTCTGGTCATATAATCGCTAACCTTAAAAGGTATTTCATCAGTAGTTTGCTGTTGCTTTTTTCGAGGTGCTAGAAAACTTATTATTCCCATGATTTAAAGATTTTAAGATTCTTATACCAACTAGTACTCAAAACCACCACTATAAAGTTGTTCTTTTTCCGTTATACTTTCTCATAAAAACAAACCGTAACTACTGCTACACTTTGTTCGCAATCGTCAGTTAAAGAATAAATCACTGTTTTTATCTGTCGTATTTTGAATACTAAATTGGTATTAAATATAAATATTTTTAATGAGTTAGCCTAAAATTTATTTTTAATATTATGAATTCAATCTTAAAAACTCTTAAAAGAATGATGAATTTATCATGGTATAATAAAATAATTGGTTTCATTTTAGTGATTGATTTTCTTATTATTTAATTTTGCGCCTGAAAATAATTATATAGAGATGAAAAAGTTGATAGGAATACTAGTTTTTGTTTTTGCGTTTCAAATTAATGCACAAGATAATAAGGTGCTTATTAAACATTATGAAGCGTATTATAAACAAATGCAAAAGCAAGGCGATGTGCAAGGAGTTATTAATGCACTAACACACTTAAATGTGTTATCACCAAATAAAGGTAGGTTAGATACTTTAGCAGTGTTGTACATGAATAACAATAAACACATTCAAGCTTTAAATACCATAGGAATTGAATTAAATGCAACCGATAGCGATATGGCAGTTGAGGTAAAAGCCATAAGTTTACAAGCAATAAATCAACCAAAAAGAGCCATCGAGCAATTCGAGGAATTATTTAAACGTAGTCCTAGTGCAATGATTGCTTACGAATTAGCCGATTTAAAAACTCAATTAAATGATGATTTAGGTGCAACATTACATATTACTTATGGAATTGCAAATTCAAAAGCTGAAGTAATGCGTACCTTTTATGAAACACAAACACCTTATCAAGTGCCAATTAAAGCTGCTTTTTTGTATTTAAAGGGTCTTATTAAGTTTAAAGAAAATAAGGAGTTGAATATTGATTCTGCCGTTACTATTTTGGACGAGGCACTGCAAGTTGCACCAAACTTTAACTTGGCACAAATAAGTAAAGATGCATTGTTAGCACGAAAAAATGCACCAGAAAAGAAAAACTAGTAAATAAAGGAGACTTTTATTATTTTTAGAATAGAAAGTATTAATCTACTCTAAATTCAAATATTTCAGATTCTGAATTGTTACCTTCGTTATCTGTAGTTATTACTCTCCAATAATATGCATTTCCAGCAGTTACTGTTGCCTCTATTGTAGTTTCAGTTTGGTTGCTTCCAAGTTGTGTGGTTGGTGGCGATGTTGTATCAAAATAGATATCGTAACCAACAATATCGTTGTCTATATCACTTCCAGACCATTCTAGAGTTACTGTTGAAACTCCTGTTAAATTCGCTCCCATTAATGGAGTCACTAAATCTGCAGGAAATGGAGCAAAAGACTGAACTGGGTCACCTGCATTATAAAATTTCCAGGTTGCACTTGTAGCTGTTTGTGTTACACTATTAGACTTAGAAACTACATACCAAGAGTAAGGTGTTCCTTTAAGTAATGTAATTTCTATTTGATTTGTGCTTGAACTAAAAGTTGAGCTAGTACTAACATCAAGGTTTTTTAATACAAGATCGTACGAATCTGTATTAGAAGATACATTCCAGGTAAAAGTTACTGAACTTTGGGTAGCATTTACTTCTATACCTGTTGTACATTCTTGATTGTTGTCCGGAAATGTTAATGTAGCAGCTGTTGGTGGTTGTGCAACAGGAGGAGGAGTTGTAGTGCCACCATCATCATCGCTACCACTACTACAGTTAAAAAGCAGTATTAGAGTAATAAATAGTATGCTTAACTTTTTCATTTTCTTCTTATTTTTTTATGACTTTAAAATTACTTGTCGTTATACCATCGTTAACATTTAAAATGTAAATACCTTTTGAGATATTAGGTAAATCAATAGTTGTAACTCCATTTTGTAACAAATACTGTTTAGATAAAACAAGTTTACCAATTACTGAATACAGTTTCACTTCAATTGTTTCTAATGAAGCATCAGACGTATTAATAGTTAGCTTATTGTCACTAATAGGATTTGGATATATTTTGATTGCATTAAAATTATATATTGTTTCGCTATAAATACCTTGACAATCTAAATCGGTATATACTTTTAATATATTAACACCTTTTATTAAGTATAGCTCAATTTCATTTTCGGTAGTTGCAGTTATAATACCATTGAGTTCGATATAGTATTTGCTGGAACCACTTAAATTTAACGAAACCTTACCTGTACTATTATTTACTCTTGAGAATACTGATAGATCTTCGGGTTGTGTTATGATAACATTAAAACATTGCTCATAACCTGGCTGCGAATCAATAGTTATACAAACTGTATAACTTTCAGCCTCGATGTTATTAAAAGTAGTTGTATTAGTAAAAGCATTGCTGGTATCTATTCCATTTCCTGTTAATTGTGCTGTATAATTCAATGTTTCGACAGCTGTAATTACGATGCTACCATTATTACTATTTCTACAGGTTTCACTCGATATTTGTAATTGAAAATTAGTTGTTGGCAGTGTAAATACTGTGCATCCATCGGAACCTACTACATCTCCCATTGGTGTATCATTACAATTATCGTTAGCATTTGGTACACCATCATTATCAATATCATCATCACAAACATCTCCTAAACCATCGCCATCAAAATCTGCTTGATCGTTATTTGCCACATCTGGACAATTATCATCAATATTTAAAATACCATCATTATCGGTGTCGCAAACATTTCCGATGCCATCATTATTATCATCGGCTTGATCTGCGTTTGCAGTCAATGGACAGTTGTCATTAATATCTAATATGCCATCATTATCATCGTCGTCGTCACAAACATCTCCCATACCATCACCATCTGTATCTAATTGGTCTGAGTTTGGAGTGTTAGGACAATTATCAATCGTATTTCCTATACCATCACCATCATCGTCAGGTGTGACACCATCAATAACGAAATCATCAATAATTGCACCTTCATCATTTACTGCTGGATCTGAATGATAAACAAATCTAAAAATAATA
This sequence comes from Bacteroidota bacterium, assembly GCA_022560715.1. Lineage (GTDB taxonomy): Bacteria > Bacteroidota > Bacteroidia > Flavobacteriales > Flavobacteriaceae > PRS1. The sequence goes on along the minus strand of JADFSQ010000197.1, from coordinate 700 downwards.
CTGGTTTCACTTGCTAATGGGTTTAAGTCATAACTATATTCGGTCATAGTGGTATTTGTTCCGGTCCATTGACCACCAACGCAATTTTGGCAATCATTTGCAATACCATCATTTGCTATTCTCGAACTATTATACCAATTTGGGTCACTCGCAGTTCCTAACAAAGACCAAGAAGCACCTTCATTTATCGAATATTGAACATATATGAGATCAAAATCAAACTCAATTACAAAAGCCATATTAAATTTTAATATCGGGTTTGTAATTGCGCTTAAATCATAACATTTAGATATTAAAAAGGCTTTGGTTTGATCCAGATGATTTCCTGATAGAACAGTACCGTATACATTAGTTCCCGAAGTTGCTGTATTTAATTGAGTTCCAGTAGGCACACCTCGTTCCCACATTGGTGTTCCGCCTCCTTGGTTAAACGTTATTAAATCATCATCAAGGGTTTCGAAAGTGTTTACTATTTCTGATACACCATTAGAGTTTGAATAGAAATTAGTTGATGCATCATTATTATTTGGAAAAGTGTCATTAGTAACAGAGACTGAAATATCTAAATCGTGAGATCCAATAGATAAATTTAGTGTTGGTAAGTCTATAGTAGTAGTTTCGGTTGAAGCCAAACTGCCATTCCATGTAAAACTATTGTCAGATCCATCATCTATAGTGTAAGTTATATCTATACTTGAAA
>JADFSQ010000196.1 GCA_022560715.1 Bacteroidota bacterium | reverse complement strand
TGTTCAAACGGTCTTTGCTGCAACCATATATGGAACGATTTACGAATTTTCATTAGACAAAGCAAAGGATGTTAGAGTTGAAATTAACACAGAACCCAAGCAGTTTTACATATCAAAGAATGGAAGTTATGCTTTTAATGTTCCTAATGGAGAATTTATTGTAGAAGCCAATCAATATGTTGGAAATTTACTAAAATCATCCACAAATGAGAACGTAACAATAAGTGATGATGGTGCTTATGTCCTTGATCTTATCTTATTCCCTATTATAGATGAAGAAGAACTTGAGGAGGACATTGATATTATTGATCCGTATCCGGAAAGAAAATTAGATTTCACATTGGTATTTATTTTTGGTGTATTAATAATTATTTTCTTTATATTCTATACTAGAAGCAAAAAAAGAACATCCGAAAAAGACGGAGATGTTGATTTAGAGAAAATAATAAAAATAATAAAACAGGAAGGCGGAAGAGCAACACAAAAAGAAATAAGAAAGGAAATCCCTTTATCAGAAGCAAAGATAAGCTTAATGATTGCAGAGCTGGAACATAAAGGCATAGTAGAAAAGATAAAAAAGGGCAGGGGTAATATAATAATACTAAAGAAAAAATAAGAAATCAAAAAACTTATAAATCCTAGTCAATTGGTAATTTTATAGGGGGTGTGGTTATTGTCAGCTGAGAAGGAGATAGTTAATTTCTGGCTTAATAGGAAAGGCTATTTTACTGTTAATAATCTTAAGTCTGGCAATAAGGATATTGGACTTCTGGCTTTAAAATTTGATAAAGGGATGCGGGCTATGCATGTTGAGATAAACTGCTCGATAACTGGTTTTACTGAGCAAAACTATAATATTTCTAGATTAATTAATGAAAAATTCAATGACAAAAATCTTATCAAAACTATAAAAGGTTATACTGATAAGATTGACAAGAATATTGAAATAGAGAATATTGTTGTTTTGAATTCTTTGCCAAAAGACAAAGAAGAGTTGATTAGTAAATTTAAGAAAAATAACATAAATGTTGTGGAATTTGAGGATGTCCTTGCTGAGGTTATGGGAGAGATAAAAACCGAGTATTTCAAAAATGATGTCATAAGGACCTTGCAGATTGTTAAATATTTGTTAATGCAGGATTCAAAAAAGTTTGTTGATGTTATATGCAACAATCTAAGTCAAAGTAAAACTAGAGAGGTATTATCTGAGCTGTTGAATAAAGATGAAGTAATAAAGGAGTTCAGGAAAACGAATGAGGACAGATTAGCAATGATACTAAAGGAATCTATGATAAAGCCTGAGAAGCTTGCAGAAATGCTGGAAAATGAGGTTTTGAATAGGAGAACAAGGAAACCTTTCATTACATCTTTAATGCAGCAGCAGAAGATAGGCAAGGTTTATAAGAAAGAAATTAGGGTTAAGGAAGAGAAACCTTTGAGCAAGTTTTTTGTTTAAATTCTTTTTCAATAATAATTTACAAAATATTTACCAAAGCGCAGTATCATTGATACTGCGCTTTTTTTTAACCAAATGTTAACAGCATTGCATAGAATATTTTAACAATTTGCAATGCTCAAATAAGGATGTTATATTCGTGCTATAAAAATTAGAAAATGATAGAAGAAACACATACAGTCGATATTAAAAAAATCAACGAGAAAATTGAAAAAGAAAGTGCTTTTGTTGATTTACTGACACTGGAAATAAATAAAGTAATTATTGGTCAAAAGCACATGATTGAGCGCTTACTAATTGGGCTACTTGGGCAAGGACATATTTTACTTGAAGGCGTTCCTGGACTTGCCAAAACGCTCGCAATAACCACACTTGCTAAAGCTGTAGATGGAAGTTTTAGTAGAATACAGTTTACACCAGATTTATTACCTGCAGACATAACAGGAACTTTAATTTACAACATGAAGAAAGGCGATTTCTCCATTAAAAAAGGACCAATTTTTGCAAATTTTGTTCTGGCTGATGAGATAAACAGAGCGCCTGCAAAAGTACAGTCGGCATTGTTAGAAGCCATGCAAGAAAAACAAGTCACGATTGGTGATGAGACTTTTATACTTGACAAGCCATTTTTGGTTATGGCAACACAAAACCCAATAGAACAAGAAGGAACTTATCCTTTGCCAGAAGCACAAATAGACCGTTTTATGCTAAAAACAGTTATTGATTATCCAAAAATGGATGATGAGCAAAAAATTGTTCGCGCTAATTTAAAAGGAGGATTTGAAAAAGTAAATCCTGTGGTGTCAATAAAGCAAATATTAAATGCACAAAAAGCTGTTCGGGAAGTGTATATGGACGAAAAAATAGAAAAATATATTCTCGATATTATTTTCGCAACTCGTTATCCTGAAAAATACAAACTTGCTGATTTAAAACCATTAATATCGTTTGGAGCTTCACCTCGTGGAAGTATTAATCTCGCCATGGCAGCTAAATGTTACGCATTTATTAAACGACGTGGCTACGTAATTCCTGAAGATGTTCGCGCATTAGTTCACGATGTTTTGCGTCATAGAATAGGACTTACTTACGAAGCTGAAGCCGAAAACGTTACTTCAGAAGATATTATCAACAAAATTGTAAACGAGATAGAAGTACCTTAATAAGTCTTCAGTGTTCAGTCCACAGTTGGCAGTATTTTGCTGATTTTTAATTGAATACTTTTACTGCAAACTGAATACTGAACACTGTTTTCTGATAAGATGGATACCAAAGAATTACTAAAAAAAGTACGCAAAATAGAGATTAAGACACGTCGTTTGTCCGATCATTTTTTTGGTGGCGAATACCATTCAACCTTCAAAGGGCGTGGTATGACTTTTAGTGAAGTGCGTCAGTATCAATATGGTGACGATGTGCGAAATATCGATTGGAATGTTACCGCTCGCTATCAAGAACCATTTATAAAAGTTTTTGAAGAAGAACGAGAATTAACCATGATGCTTATGGTAGATGTTTCTGGTTCGGAATTCTTCGGGACAGAAAAACAATTTAAAAATGAAATTGTAACCGAAATTGCTGCAACACTTGCCTTTTCGGCAACTCAAAATAATGACAAAATTGGATTAATCTTATTTTCCGATGCGATAGAACTTTATATTCCGCCAAAAAAAGGACGTACACATGTGCTTCGTATTATTCGTGAATTGATAGAGTTTAAACCAAAAAGCAAACAAACCAATGTTGCTGAAGCGTTAAAGTTTTTATCGAACGTAATGACCAAAAAAGCCATTGTTTTTGTGCTTTCCGATTTTATAACAGACGACTACAAACAAACGCTTAAAATTGTTTCAAAAAAGCATGATGTTACAGGAATTAGAGTGTACGACAAAGGCGAAGAAGCTATTCCTAATCTTGGTATGGTGCAAATGCAAGATGAAGAAACGGGAGAGCTGTTATTGGTAAATACGTCTTCTAAAAAAGTAAGACTTAATTACAGCAAATTTTATCAGGACAAAGTAGATTATTATAAAGATAGTTTTACAAAATCTGGAGCAGGTATTATTAACTGTCGTGTTGATGAAAGCTATGTAAAAAAATTATTAGGATATTTTAAACGAAGAGGATAAAAACGATTTTAGATTTAAGAATGACGATTTACGATTTTAGATATAAGAATTTTAATAAAGAAGCGAAACAATCTTCGGTCTTCGGTCTTCGGTCTTCTCTCATTTTCTCTTTTCTCTTTTCTCTTTTCTCTTTTTTCTCTTTTTCGCAAGTAACATCTTCAATAGATTCAACATCTATAAAAATTGGAGAACAGATTACCTATAAAATTCTAATTGAAACAGATTCAACACAATTTGTTGTTTTTCCTGAAGGGCAAACATTTCTACCTTTAGAAATGATAGAGTCCTATCCAATTGATACGACAAAACACAGTGCAAAATTTAGGCTGATTAAAAAATATGGTTTAACACAGTTTGATTCTGGAGTTTATTTTATTCCAAGACAAAAAATAATTATTGGAGATAAAACAATATTTACAGATTCTTTAAAAGTTGAGGTTAATAACATTGTTGTAGATACCACTAAACAAGGATTATTTGATATAAAACCAATTATAGAAGTAAGTAAAAGCCCAAGTAATTGGTGGAAATACGTACTCTATATAGTGTTGGTATTAGCAATTATTGCTGGTTTATTATACTGGTTTGTATGGAGAGAAAAACCATTAACTAAAGAAGAAAAAGTTGCCTTGCTTCCGCCTTATGAACGTGCCAAAATAGCATTGCAGGAGTTAGACAAATCCGACTATTTAAAAAATGAAGAAATAAAGGAATACTATTCAGAATTAACAGATATTATAAGAAAATATCTTGACGAAAAAGTATACGACCATGCTCTTGAAAGTACAACCGAAGAGCTAATTAATAGGTTACATCTTTTAAAAGATGGACAGCAAATTGATTTAAGTAAGGAGGATATAAAAACTATCGAAAATATTTTAAAGCGAGCCGACTTGGTAAAATTTGCAAAATCCAAACCAGATATTGCACTTGCTGAATTAGATAGAAAAACAATAGATTTGGAGATTGACCATGTTAAAGAATCACTGCCAGAACCAACTGAAGAAGAAAAATTGCTGAATCAAAAATATAAAGAAGAACAGGAACGTAAAAAGAAGAGAAGAAAAATTATAATAACCATAATTGTAGTAGCATTTCTTTTTATGGCAACAATTGCTGGTTTTATAGTAAAATATGGTTTCGAGTATGTAAAAGACACTATTATTGGTCACGAAAGCAAAGAACTATTAGAAATTAAAAATTGGATAACAAGTGAATATGGAGCACCAGGAATAACAGTAACAACGCCAACAGTTC
>JADFSQ010000195.1 GCA_022560715.1 Bacteroidota bacterium | reverse complement strand
CAATCATATTTAAAATGGCTTTGTCTTGTGCTCTTCCTCGTGTCATAGCTTCATGATAACCTATATTTTCATTAAAGGTTACCAACGAATATTTTGAGGAATATTCATCTGGAAAATGTTGTTCTAAATTCATTTCCAATTTACGCTTTTCCTGAAATATAGGATTTGCTATATGGTCTCTCATCTCAAAAAAGTTATCGATAGCTAAATCTGCAATGGCATCGGTATCTTTTTTTCGTGTTTTTTCATATTCTCTAAATACGGTTTCCCAATCTGTCTTGTCGGCAGACAGGTTACCTCCGTATTGATCTAAAATTTGGTCAAACACAACTACATCTTCAAAAGAGGCGTTCATACCTTGTCCATAAAAAGGAACAACTGCATGTGCTGCATCTCCCATTAATAGTGTATTTCCTTTATAATGCCAGGGCGAACATTTTACGGTTCCTAATGCTGATGTTGGATTTTCGAAGAAATCTTCAATTAAATTGGGCATCAATTCCAAAGCGTCAGGAAATTCTTTTTGGAAAAATTCTGTAACAATTTTTGGATTAGTTAAGTTGTTGAAATTATAGTTTCCTTCATCATGATTCAAGAACAAAGTTACTGTAAAGCTTCCATCTAAATTTGGCAATGCAATAAGCATAAAATCGCCACGAGGCCAGATATGTAAGGCGTTTTTGTAGGTTTTAAAATCGCCAGTTTCAGTTGGAAGAATACTTAATTCTTTATAACCATGAGTTAAGAAATTTTGTGAAAAGCTAAACAAGAATTTATTTTCCAGATAATAACTTTGACGTAAAACAGAACCAGCTCCATCAGTACCAAAAATAGCATCAGCATCTTCAGTAAATTCTGATTTGGTTTCGTAATCATAAAAACTTGCAGTCGTTTTTTCAAAATCTACAGACGTACATTCTTTATTGAAATGTATAGTTACATTTTCTAAAGTTTCAGCTTCATCCATTAGCAAGGTATTTAATCCACCTCTTGAAATCGAATTGATGTATTCATGCTCTCGACCGCTATAATTAGATAGTTTTGTGTTGCCTTGTTCATCATGAATCATTCGACCATTCATAGGAATGCAAAGTGGTTTTACTTTATCTTGAGTACCAACCATTTTCATTGCTTTTATACCACGATTTGAGAACGCAAGGTTGATGGATTTACCAGCACTTATATTAACTTTTCGTAGGTCTTGACGCTTTTCGTAAACTGAAACATTATAGCCTCGTTGTCCTAAACGTAAGGCGAGAAGTGAGCCGCAAAGTCCTGCGCCAATTATGAGTATGTTTTGTTTATTCTTCATAATATTTCCTGTGTAGGCAGGAATCTCATTAAATTTAACTCAATTTATTTTTGTTTAAACCTACAAGGTTTCTAAAACCTTGCAGGTTAATTTAAAATTTTATTTAATTTTTCAACCATATTATACACATCCTGAAACGAATTATAAAGTGGAACTGGGGCACATCTAATAACATCAGGTTCTCGCCAATCGCTTATTACTCCTGATTTAGTTAATTTATTATGTAAATTTTTATCAGCATTTATTACTTGGATTGAGAGTTGACAACCACGTTTTTCAGGATTTCGTGGTGTAATGATTTTTATATTTGGCTTGATTAGTTTATTAACTAAAAACTCAAGATAGCCTGTAAGTTTTCTTGATTTTTCAACAAGTTTTTTAATGCCTACTTCATTGAATATATCTAATGCTGCTTTTATTGCTGCCATCGACAAAATAGGAGGATTGCTTAATTGCCATCCTTCAGCCCCTGAAAGGACATCAAATTCGTGTCGCATATTAAAACGCGTTTCCTTGTTGTGGCTCCACCAACCTGTAAATCGGTTGAGGTTTTTGTTATAAGCATGACGTTCATGCACAAAGCAACCAGCCAAACTTCCTGGTCCGGAATTTAGATATTTATAGGTACACCAAACAGCAAAGTCGGCTCCAGAATCATGTAAGTTCAATTCTACATTTCCAGCACCATGAGCACAATCGAAACCAACAACACAACCATGTTTATGCCCTAATTCTGTTATGCGTTTTAAATCGAAATATTGTCCTGTATAATAATTTACGCCTCCAATCATTAAGAGTGCAATTTCTTCCCCTTGAGATTCTAAAATAGCTTCTAAATCTTCAAAATGTAATAATTCTTCATTTTCGCGAGGCTTCCAAAGAATTAACCCTTCTTTGTCATCAAATCCGTGATGACGTAATTGTGATTCTACAGCATATTTATCGGACGGAAAAGCATCATTTTCAATTAGTATTTTGTAACGTGTTTTGGTTGGTTGGTAGAAGGAAACCATCATAAAATGAAGGTTGGCAGTAAGTGTATTCATTACAATGACTTCAATGGGTTTTGCGCCAACTACATTTGCCATACTTTCGGTTAAAAATTCGTGGTATGCTAACCAAGGGTTTTTTGCTTGAGTATGACCTCCTACTCCAAAATTTGCCCAATCTTCAAGTTCTTGATTTATATATGATTTTGTAGATTTTGGTTGTAAACCAAGTGAGTTTCCAGTGAAATAAATTAACTCATTTCCGTTTTTGTCTTTTGGAATATGAAATTGATTTCTATAGTGAGATAATTCGTCTAATTGGTCTTGTTGTTTTGCGTATTCGAGACCGAGTTGATAATTGGACAAAGTTTTGAGTTTTGATTTTACTCAAAAATATGAATTTTATAGATAAAATACATTATGAAATACTTTGAAATTATTCTTCTAAAGTTACTTTTACATTGGTGAAGTTGAGATTCCAATTCTCTTCAAGTTTTTTATGTTCTAAAGCGATTTTGATTCCATTAAAATCTTGATAATTTTCCCAAGAAGTAATTAATGATGGCTCTTCAGCATTCCCTTTTCTGTAAACCCATTCTTTAATTAAAAAATCGTCTCCATAATAAAAATCGTATGCATCTCCAGGAGTATAACCACCTTCATTATTATAAGTAAGTGTAATCTTGTAAAGTTCTTTTTTACTGATTGGAGCTTCTTCTTTTATTGGTTCGCTTATGGTTGTACCTTTATCCCAAACTAAATTGAAAGGTGCAAACAGCCAGTATTTGTCATTAATAAACGTTTGATCAGTTTTTAGATTTGTACTATCAATGTGTGATCTGTTATATGAAATTGTATCTTGTTTAGAAATCATAATCACAGTATTGGTTTTTGGTTTCCATTGCCAGGAACGTTCAAAATGGGTAGTGTCTCTATCTACATTGAATGTGAAATTTATTTGATAAACTTTATCCCAATTCTCATAACCATGAGCATTTGCAATTTTTTCGGCAATAGTTATTTGTTTTTGTTCAGAAACAGTTTTCTTTTCTTTGTTACAAGAAAAAATAAATATGGCAATGAAAATGATATAAGCATATTGTTTCATGTGTCTATTTTATTGTTTTTTAACGGTCACATGCTGTTCGCTATTAATCATTCCCTTGGGTGATAAGCTTTTTAACATGCTCGTTTCATAAGTTTGATTTTTACCAAATATAAGGAACATTGAGATAGAAGTTTTATAGTATACCAATTTAGCATAAAATAAGTCACAGAAATTGTTTCTTTTTTACTTATATTTCGTTAAAAAAAGAAACCATAATAAATACTATCCTTTATTTTTTTGCCTCATTTAAGCAAAAAATAACTCAATTTATTTATGCCAGATTTTATGTTAAATTGGTATTAGAAGCTGAAACTGATAATTATGTCTAAAAACGATACCTATTTTCAAATTAATAAAGCTACTTGGAACGAGAAAGTTAAGGTGCATTCTAAAAGTAATATGTATGATTTAGATGCTTTTAAAAGAGGGAAGTCTTCGTTGATGAACTACGAGATTGAAGCACTTGGAGCTGTGAAAGGAAAATCTTTGTTGCATTTGCAATGTCATTTCGGTCAAGATACATTGAGTTGGAGCAGGTTAGGAGCAAAGTGTGTTGGTGTGGATTTCAGTGATGAAGGTATTAAATTGGCTCGTGAATTAAATAAAAAGCTCAATCTTGATACTAAATTTGTGTGTTGCAATGTTCTTGATATATCACAGCACATTTCAGCAAGCTTTGATATAGTTTTTACCAGTTATGGTGTATTAGGTTGGCTACCAGATTTAAAACCTTGGGGGCAACTAATTGCTGAACGATTAAAAACTGGAGGCACTTTTTTTATTGTAGAATTTCATCCAATAGTTTGGATGTTTGATTATTTGGACGGAAAGTCAACCATGAAATATGGTTATCAACAAAAAGAAGTGATTTATGAAGAATACGAAGGTTCTTATGCTAATGAATCTTCAAAAATGATTAGCAAAGAATATGGCTGGAATCATGGTTTGGGCGAAGTTGTTTCTGCCTTGACTGAAGCTGGATTGCATATTGGGTATTTGAAGGAATATGATGAAAGTCCATATAATGTTTTGCCAGATTTGATTGAAACCAAATCTGGAATGTTTGTTACAAAGGATAAATTATATCCTTTAATTTTTGAGTTGAAAGCGACAAAACTTTAGTTTAACAAGAAAACCTCACAGGTTTCAAAAACCTGTGAGGTTCAAATATTAATGATTTTCTTTTAATAAATGTGGGAATTTACTTTTAAAACGATTAAATCTAGGGATTGAAACACCTTGTATATACCTGCTTTCAGGATGCAATTTTTCATAATTTTGATGATAATCTTCAGCAATCCAAAATTTAAGAAAAGGCATAATTTCTGCTGCAATTTTAGCGTTCAACTTTTTTGCAAGTGCTTCTTTTTTTTCTATTATAATTTGTTTTTGCTCATCGTTTTGATAAAAAACAATCGAGCGATATTGAGAACCTCTA
>JADFSQ010000194.1 GCA_022560715.1 Bacteroidota bacterium | reverse complement strand
CATAAATTAGTATTTAATATACCGAAAAAGCAATCTTTAAAGTTATTACTATCACTAAATAAAAGTGAATAGTGTATTCTCTTTAATCTCATGTATATCAAGGGATAACAGACGTGAAACTAAAAACGCACCATCTAATTTAGATGATGCGTCTTGCTTAGTAGCGGGAGCTGGACTCGAACCAGCGACCTTTGGGTTATGAGCTCAGTTATTGTTAAATTTAAGAACAAACACTAGAGTTCCCAGCTGCTATTTTGTAAAAACGTGTTCAAAAACGTGTTCAGTTTTGTGTTCACTAGGTTATACAAATATTTCATTGCAATATAATTTAAAAACAGCATTTATCAAAATATCTATTATTTCTTTCTCATGTATTCTTGCCATTTAATCAAAACATATTTTTCATTTCTCCCCTCTTTCCTTTTCAAAAAACCATATTCATAAACAAAAAGATAAACATCTCCTTTTTTATTTTTCCAATAATGAGTGAAAAAATTTGGATCAAATCCTAATTCTAAAATGGTTTCTGCTCTTAATGTAGCTTTGCCTGCTTTATTGTAATGCTTTAATATTTTTCTATTCAATTTGAGTTGCCTATCTACCTTATTATAAAACCTTGGTTCTTCCTCTATAGATTTTTTATAATGATATGAACTTTTGCAATAGGGATCACAGAACTTTTTATCGGATCGTCCAATTAATAATTTTCCACAAGACAAACATTCATAATTAACTTTCATGATATATATATAATCGTACTCTATACGTCTATTATTCGTTTAATGTACGAATATAATTTTATTATTAATTATTTTTATGAAATAACTCTAAATACTATGAAATTTAATCAGCATATAACATTAAAACATTTACTTATTGATAATATACGATGTATAGGACTTAAGTTTTATGCAAGCAAAGTACTTAATGCCGTTATAAAAGAGCTTGAACCTATTACATGGAGTGATGAGTTTAACATGTATTATGTAACAAATACTAAAAATAATTTGGATAGAATATATTCTCTTTTTAGAGGAGTAGCCTGGATTAATTCCAAATATTTTTTTCAACAATCAAGATCTAAACAGCTTACTGAAATATTTGATGTGTCATGGTTTAGAAGAAGAGTACGTGCTCCAAACTACAGGTTTTGTCCAGAATCGTACCTTCAAAAATTAGAACTTAAAAAATATTCTAACAGTACGGTAAAGTCATATGTTTCCAGTTTTGAAGATTTTATTAATCATTATCATGACATCGTTATTGACAACTTGAATGAAAATGACATAAGGCAGTATCTTCAATTGTTAATACAAAACAATCGTTCCAACTCATATATCAACCAAGCCATTAATAGCATTAAATTCTATTATGAAATGGTGCTTGGTATGCCTAATAGATTTTATAGTATTGAACGACCAAAGAAAGAGAGAAAGCTTCCTATTGTATTATCAAAAGAGAATGTTCGAAAAATGATTGAAAACACTAACAACATAAAGCATCGTTGTATTGTTAGCCTTCTTTATTCTGCTGGGCTGAGAAGAAGTGAGATTTTAAACTTAAAGCTTACAGATATAGACAGTTCCAGAATGCTTGTTTTAGTTAGAAATGCTAAAGGTAAAAAAGACCGTTATACATTACTTTCTGTTAAAACTTTAAGAGATTTAAGAATTTAGGTACGATAAAGGGACATAGTTTACAAAGTTAAAGGGACATAGTTTACACTTTTTAGGTTGTAATTTGAGATAAAAATCAAGTTACTATGCCTTGGAAAGAAACAACAACTATGGAACAAAAAATTGAATTTATCTGTGAATGGAGAACTGGAAAATATACCATCACAGAATTATGTAAAGCATTCGAGATTTCTCGTCCAACAGCCTATAAGCTAATTAATAGGTTCGAAAAACAAGGTTACGAAGGCTTACGAGAACAATCAAGAACCCCAAAGAAACATCCAAATGAAACAAAGGAAAACGTAATTGAAGGTATTCTTAAATTAAAGACAAAATACCCTCATTGGGGAGCAAAAAAAATCAAGAAACTATTGTTTAACGATTTTATAGAAAAAGAGATTCCTTCTGTGGTTACTGTTCACAATATATTAAAGAAACACGGTTTTGTCTGTCCTCAAAAGAGGATGAGAAGAGTCAAGCCTGTATACCCTATTTTCGATCCAAAGGAGTGTAATGAAGTATGGAGTGCTGACTATAAAGGAAAGTTTCTAATGGGCAATAAAATCTATTGTCACCCATTAACCATTGCTGACTCTAAAAGTCGATTTTTATTCACTGCTAAAGGTCATTATCACGAAAATCTAAAGTCTGCTAAAGCTGAATTTACAAAGGTTTTTAGAAAGTATGGAATCCCTGGGCAACTCCACACAGATAACGGCAGTCCTTTTGGTTCTGTTCGTGCTATTCAAAGATTCACTCAACTCTCCTACTGGTTTATCGAACTTGGAATTATGCCTGTCTTTTCTGACCCAGCACATCCTGAACAAAACGGACGACACGAACGAATGCATCGTGATTTAAAAGCTGCTTGTGCTAAACCCTCTGCTTACGATTTAAAAACTCAACAACGCAGGTTAAATCACTTTGTAAAAGAATACAATCACATAAGACCACACGAAGCCTTAGATATGGAAACACCAGCTTCTATACATAATTTCTCAACTAGACCTTTTCCTGAAAGAATACCTCATTTTGATTACGAACCTAATTGTAGAGTTTTAAAAGTAACTCAAAATGGTGCTATTAGATGGAAATCCTACTATTGGGTATATTTAACTGCTGCCTTAAAAGGTAAATACGTAGGTATTGAAGAACTAGGAAACGGAATTTGGAAAGTATTTTATAGAAACGTATTTTTAGGTTTCTTTAACGAAAATGAATTAAGAAATAAAGAAAAATCGATAAGGTTGGAAACTAATTTAGTGTAAAGTCTAATCTTTAACTTTTGTAAACCATGTATCTTAACGAACATAAGACCGACTTTTGGGTCTTCCCAGGTTTATTGCAACTAATCGAAATTTGTGGATCAAGAACAGTACTTTAAACGCAGTATGGAAATAGACTTTTTAGTCTAATTTTCGGACTGTCAAGCTTTCGATTAAAATCGTGCCTCGGTACTCGGTCACTCAACTGAAAATGTGTGAATAATTTCTCCTGATAGTCTTTCTTGCCTTGCATACATCAAAATACTACTTTTTTGTATCTTGTGCAACAGGCACAACGGCTATACTCCATTGTGGTTTAGAGCTTTAGCAAAGTTATTGCTAATTTAAGAAATTAATTTTAAAGAGGAAAATAATAACTGCTTTAGTCCACAACAGAAGCATAGCCAAAACGATAAGCGTAACTCCAAAAAACGTCAATAAAAACTAATCCAACTTCGGCAATTTATAAGTACCAAAAATACTAGACTGTTTCATTAAGGCTTCAATGTCTTCCGATTTACGAGGTGCTTCAGCCGATAAATTTACTGGTCCTTTTTCGGTAATTAAAATATCGTCTTCAATACGTACTGCAATTCCCCACCATTTTTTATCGCAATCACTTCCGTTAGGAATATAAATTCCAGGCTCTACAGTAATAACCATATTCGCTTCATAATCTCCAAACAAGTTTAAATCGTGTACATCCAAACCAATATGATGCGAGGTGCCATGCGGAAAATATGTATGTCTATCACTAACCGATTTTATAATCCCCAATCTTACCAAGCCTTCATTAATAATTTTACTTGCTGCGCGATGCGTTGAGTTTCCGTTATTACCAATAATAGCAGCTGCAATTCCAGCTTCTTGTGCCTCGTAAACCAGGTCGTAAATGGCTTTTTGTTCAGGCGAAAATTTACCGTTGGCTGGAATGGTACGAGTAACATCTGCAGTATAGCCATGATATTCGGCTCCCAAATCCATGAGTACTAATTCGCCTTCTATTTTCGTCTTGTTGTTTTTAACATAATGTAACACACATCCATTGTTTCCTGCACCAACTATGGACGGATAGCCTTCGTATTCGCTTCCATATTTTTTATAAACAAACTCATGAATGCCTTGTAATTCAGTTTCAGACATACCAGAATGCATGGCTTTCATGACTTCAATTTGACCTTGAGCAGAAATACGAATGGCTTTTGTTAACAACTTCATTTCTTCGGGAGTTTTTATTTGTCGCAATCCTGCCATAAAAGTTCTGAGTGATTTGGTATCGGTTTTGGCTTTTTCAACAACTATGCTTGACTTTTGGTTTATTTCAACCTTTAAAAAGTCGTTTGTATCTGCTTTTACTTCTTCTAAATAGTAACCAATTTGAATTTTAAAAGATGCAACCAAATCGTACAAATCTGCTTTATTACGTTTACTATCTCGGTAATCGTCTTTAAACTCATTAAACAATACTGCATCGTATTTGGTAAAGTCTATTCCGGAATCTAAAAACTCTTTTCCGTTTAAAGCCATATCAAAACCCAGTTCGGTTTTAGTTCCTTCCGTTCCAAGACGTCGTCCTGTCCACATTTCCCAACGTGCATTTTTTTCTTGCACATATATAATTTCATTATAGGTTTTACCATCAGAATTGGTCTGATTTTCCGAAAAAATAACCAAAACTGCGTGAGGTTCTTTATAGCCTGTTAAATAATAAAAATTTGGGTCTTGGTGATACACATATTCTACATCATTGGCGCGATTACGAACTGCATTTGCAAAAAACACAGCTACAGTATTTGTTGATATTTTGTCTCGCAGAGCTTCTCTCCTGCTTTTATGAAATTCGGAAGACAAGCAATCTTGTGGTAAACCGTCTTGTGCAAAAGAAACAAAGGTAATTAGGATACTAAAAAAA
>JADFSQ010000193.1 GCA_022560715.1 Bacteroidota bacterium | reverse complement strand
TGAGATCCCGAAATTTTGCTATCTCACTTTTTAATGATTGTAGATGTTTTCTTACCATTATAAATTTAGTCTTGTTTTGTACATTTTTAAAGTTTTGTCTTCTTTAGTGTGCATTTAACAAAGTTGATATTCTTTAAGAGATTTGATATTAATAATTGGTTATAATCAGATAGTTTAATACCATACAAATATTTAAAAAGTTTCTAATTTAAAAAAGGGGATGCCAGAAACAAAACCAACTAGTAATAATCCAGAAACGTATAGAGATTTATTCTTACTTGAAGGAAAAGTAGCTATTGTAACAGGAGCTGTAGGCCATTTAGGTTCTGCCATATCAAAGGGTCTTGCTAGTTTTGGAGCGAAAGTTATTTTAGTTGGAAGAACTGAAGAAAAACTTAAAAGTTTTGTTGATCAAAACAGAGAGGCATTTAATGATAAATTTGAATATTTTGTTTGCGATGTAACTAATCATGAAGAATTTAAAGATTTGGTAAGAAGAGTTGTATCTAAGTATGGTAAAATAGATATTCTGGTTAATAATGCAGCTAGTGAAAAAAGAAAGGGATTAGGACTCTTAGTAAATAATCAATTACAATTATTAAGAAGTCAAGGAGCTTTAAATTCTGAAATTTTAAAAGCAGAGGCACTTTATAGAAAACAAGCTGGATTACAAGATACTGCTAATGAAAAATTAGCTAGACAATTAGGAATTCAAAGAGCAATTAATGAAGAAAAAGAATTAGGAAATCAAGTATCTCAAAGGACTCAAATTCTTGCTAAAATTGCTAGAGAAGAAGGTATAAAAACAGCAATAAGTATTGGAAGAGTTTTAAAAGGCGAACAAGATTTTGATATTTTTCTTAGAATTGGTGGTAAACCATTAGAAGTATTTAAAAAAGAATTTTCCCAAATTTTTCAAGAACAACTTGATATTAAATTTTTGAGGAAAAAAGGATTTAATATACCTGTAGCTTTAGAAGATGAAGCATTCATTAGAGGAACAAAAAAGAATCTAGCAGGATTAGCATTACAAATAGCGAGATTAAAATCAAACACAGATGCTACAAATAATAATACTATAGCAATCAGAGATTTAATAGCTAAACAAACACCTGGCATAGATGGAAGGGCGAAAACAATTGGTTTGAGACAGCCAACATCAACATTCGCAGAAAGACAACAAGCATTACAACGAAGTCAATCTGTTACTAGAAGAGAATTTTTGGATATCACAGTTAAAGTGGATAGTTTTGAAGGAAGATTTCAAGGAAGTCCTGAAGCTATTAGACAATTAGCACAACGGGTGTCTGTTGAAGTAGCTCAAGCTGTAGAAGATAAAATAGTTAATGATATTAAAAATAAACCGCAAAGTCCTTCTGCACAAGCAGTAGATCAAAGAATAAATGAATTTTAAGGAGTTAAATTATGGCAGGTAATACATTTCCTCGCTTTAGGCTTTATCAATCAGACGGCACAACTTTAGTATATGAGTTTTCGTTAGTATTAGATTGGGATAATTCTCCTTTTCAAGATCCAATTACATTTTCTCTTCATAAAAGTTTAAGAGGTCAAGGCGGAATTGTATCAGAAGGTTCACAAGATTCATTTGATTTCCCACTTAATTTTATGCTTACTGGTACTGATTATAAAGATGTTGTAGCACAAATGAATACTTTACCAACTACTATATTAAATAATACTAAATATGTGCTTAGAATAGACTTAGATGAAGTTGGAACAACGAAAGATTTGAAAGTTTTACGTTTAAGTTCAATATTATTTCCAGTTACAACACGGAAAAAAGTTGTAAATTTTCAAGAAGGTATAATAACATTTGTGGTGAATGTGTGGGCTTAATTATGAAAAAAATAAAATGTGATAATTTAATACACTGCATAGATTGTAATAAAATTTTAAATACAAGAAATAAACATGTACTAAGATGTTTTGATTGTCATTCATTATTAAGAAATCTTGTTCCTTCATATAATGGTAATTTTAAAAATAAATTATTTGAATGTGATACTTGTGGAGAAAAACTATCTCATAGAGGAGAAAATACAAAAAATTGTTATGATTGTCATATTGAATTAATCAAAAAACCTATTGGAATTTGTATAGATTGTGATAAAATATTATCTAAATCTAAATATGATAGATGCGTAGAATGTTCAAATAAATATAAAGGTAGAAATAAAAAAAGATGTATAGATTGTTTTATATTAATATCATCTGTATCACTTAGATGTTATAAATGTAATGGACTGTATTGTAGAGGATCTAATCATCCTTTATTTGGCAAACAAACACATGGTAATTATGGATATTATAAAGATATTTGGATGAGAAGTTCTTGGGAAGCAAATTTTGCTAAATGGTGTGATTTATCAGGGATTAAATGGTTATATGAATCAGAAACTTTTGATTTAGGTAACACAACTTATACGCCTGATTTCTATCTACCAGAGTTTGATTTATGGATAGAAGTAAAAGGATATTGGAGAGATGATGCTAAAAAGAAATTTAAAAAGTTTAAAAGATTATATAAAAATATAAATATAGAAATTTTTGATAAAAATAAAATGCAGTTATTTAGTATTATATAAAGGAGAATAAAATATGGCATTAACAACTTGGATTAACACAGATATTTCTGATCTCCCGTTAAATTCGTCAGGAATTGAGTGGATCGAATTTTCAGAAGGGAATGATTTTTTAATTTTTACACAAGGAAGTGATCAAGTAAAAGATGGAGAAAATATTCCTACACAAAGTGAGCTAATAAATTCTGGTATTGAATTAACAGGAAATCAAATAGTTCTTACAGATTATCTATTACAAGATACAAGTGAAAATTTGTTAAAAAGTATAGATAATATGGGAAATTTAGACAAGCGTTTTGTCCTTGCCTTTGATTTCTCAGCTCCAGGCACAGCCTCGGAGCCACAATTATTGGTTTTTGACGACACGAATTTAAATACTATTAATAACACTATGCTAGGTTCTGGTACACCTTCTGCAAGCTTTATTAGAGGAGTTACTACAACAAACGCTTCACCTGGAGCTAATTGGATAACTACAGGCACTAGAATGGCTGGCTCTTCTGATGGAAATTTTCTCAATTTAAATAATTTAGGAGGATTTTTAACTGGAGCCACAACCCTCTATTGTAACCTAGCTGTAGTTGTACCAGCAAGTCAGACAACAGGGTTTTCAGCAAATCCTGTTTTTGTAGTTAAATGGTTAGAAAATTAATTTTATATTTAAGGAAGAAAAATGATTTCAATTCGTAGATTCGAATATTCTAGTGATAAACAAATAACCACCCAAAAAGCAGATGAAATAAACAACTTTTTGTGGGTCGCCTTCGCACAAAATTCATCGGGCAATGTCATTATAGAAAAACAAGCAAAATTCTTTCCAACACAGACATATTTTTCTTTAGAACGTGAAGTAACTGAAGTTAATGCAATGGATTTGGATTCTTCTAATCTATATGTATCTTATATTGATTCAACACTTCTTGGAGAAATTATTTCAAAAACAAATCCTTTAACTAATACAACGATAATATCTAAAGGGTCATTTATTGAATCTCCAGTAGATGTTAAAGTAAATAGTAGTGATTTATGGTTTTTATTACCAGGAAATGCAAGTGGCACAAATAGTAAATTGCTTAAATATAATACTTCTGGTACATTTATACAAGAAGTTGATTTAATAAATAGTTTAACAGTTGTTAATGCAAGTACAATGACAATAGATGATAATAATGACATTTGGATAGGGACATTTACAAATCCAGCGACAGTAGTTAGGGTATTTGAAATATCGGGTGGTTTATTTGATTTTGAAGTAACACAAATAATATAAAATAATCAAGGAGAATAAAATGGAAAAGAAATTAAAAATTTATGTGAACGCTACTATTGAATCTTTTAATATTCATACTAAAAAGATTACTAAAACTTCTAAAGTTCATAATTTAATAGTTGACATAGGATTAAATGAAGTAATAGATAATGGACTAAGTAATATTGGACACATGGCTATTGGAACTGATAATACGGCAGTAGTTGCAGGTGGTACACAACTTGTAGTTGAAATAAAACGTGAAGCAGTATCTAATACTAATGAAAGTACAGGAATTAGAGAATATGATGTTACTTTTGTTTTTAATTCTGGAGAATCATTTACACTAGTTGAAGCTGGTTTATTTAATTCAGCTATTGTTTCTGGTTCAACTATGTTAAATAGATTAGTATTTGCTGGTCATGATGTTAATGTAGATAATGGAGTCCGTATTAAAATAACACTTACACTTACAGCAGTTTAAGGAATTAATATGCCTGGTATTGATCAAAATACAAAATTACTTCTTCATATGGATGGAACGGATGGATCTACTATTTTTATAGATTCATCTAATTTTTCTCATTCTGTAACATCAAATGGTAATGCACAAATAGATACTGCTCAATCTAAATTTGGTGGAACTAGTGCTTTATTTATAACATCGGATTATCTCTCAATACTTAATAATAGTGATTTTGAGTTTGGTACTGGAGATTTTACTATAGACACTTGGGTAAATTTATCTGTTAAAACTGGGGGTACACAAAATATTTTTGCCTATAGCACCTCCGCAAATGGAAATGTACAGTTTTTCTGGAGTGATCCTTTTTTTGGAATTTTCACTAATGCTGAAGGTACATTCATTTCTACTTCTGGACATGCTACAATTAATACTGGTCAATGGTATCATGTTGCTTGGGTAAGGCAGAATGATATTTGGAATATTTTTATAGATGGTGTGAGTTACGCCACTGAAACAAATTCAGTTAATCTAGGTATTCC
>JADFSQ010000192.1 GCA_022560715.1 Bacteroidota bacterium | reverse complement strand
ACGAAGAAAAACCTCAATTTGCAAGCCTATCTCCCGAACAACAAATTAATACCATTACTTACGATGAAGCGATGGATTTGTTTCAGCTTCCAAAAAAATTAGGAGCTTATGAAGGTGAAGAAATAGAAGTTAATAACGGTCGGTTTGGACCTTATGTTAAATTCGGGAAAAAATTCGTGTCGTTGCCTAAAGGAATGAACCCTTTAAGTATTGAACTTGAAGAAGCCATAATTCTTATAAAAGAAAAGGAAAAAACTGATGCACCTATATATATCTATCAAGAGTTACCTGTACAAAAAGGGAAAGGACGTTTTGGACCATTTATTAAATGGAACAATATGTTTATTAACGTGAATAGAAAATACGATTGGGACAATTTATCCGAAATGGATATTATTGAACTCATTGAAGACAAAATCCAAAAAGAAAAAGATAAATTAATCCACCATTGGGAAGCCGAAGGTATTCGAGTTGAAAAAGCACGATGGGGAAGACACACCATATTAAAAGGAAAAATAAAAATAGAGTTGCCTAAAACGATAGATGTTTCTAAATTTACACTTGAAGACGTTTTAGATATTATCGATAAAAAAACTCCAAAGAAAAAAGCTACAAAAAAGAAGTAATTTATGAACTTTAGTTTTCTCTCACCTGTTCAGGATCTGGTTTTAGCTCATATTGAACTATTATCAACACAAGTGCTTGGAAGAAAATTAAAGATTCATTCTCAACAAAATGGCATTCCGGATTTAGAAGATGTGCAAATTGCCATAGTTGGTGTACTTGAAAATAGAAATGATGTTAACTATATAGGTGAAGACTTTCAGTTAAGCGAAGTGCGGAAATCATTGTATGCTTTATTTCCAGGTAACTGGCACTTGACAGTTGCAGATCTTGGAGATATTCTAAAAGGTGAAACAGTTGAAGATACCTATTTTGCTTTACAAACAACAATAACTATCTTATTAGAAAAGGGCATTATACCAATTATTATTGGCGGTAGTCAAGACCTTACTTATGCTGTTTACAGGGCTTACGACAATTTTTTACCAATGGTTAATATTGTAAATGTAGATAGTAAATTCGATTTAGGAGACTCCTCCAGACCAATTAAAGACAATAGTTACCTCGGAAAAATAATTTTAGAACAACCCTATAACTTATTTAATTATTGTACATTAGGCTATCAAACCTATTTTAACTCACAAGAAGAAATAGATTTGATGGAAAAGCTCTATTTTGAAGCGCATAGGTTAGGAGAGATTATTAATAACATTAATAGTGTTGAACCTATAATGAGAGACGCTAATATTGTGAGTTTGGATTTGTGCAGTATTAGGTCTTCAGAAGTAAGTACACGGCAAAAATATTCGCCTAATGGTTTCGACGGGAAAGAAGTTTGTGCTGTTACAAGATATGCAGGTATTAGCAATAAGGTCTCTTCTTTTGGAATTTTTGGTTATAAACCTTCAAAAGATGATGACGCAACGTCAATGCTAATAGCACAAATGATTTGGTATTTTATCGAAGGTGTAAATTGTAGAGTAACCGATGATGATTTTTCAGATAAAGAAAGTTATCAAAAATTTACTGTTTTAATTGATAATGAAGAACTTGTCTTTTATAAAAGTAATAAAATTGGTCGTTGGTGGATAGAAATTCCTTTTTCACCGAATCTTAATAATAAATTAAAGCAACTTACGTTATTACCTTGCATGTACGAAGATTATATAGAAGCCAGTAATGGAAAAATACCTGAGAGATGGTATAAAGCCTACAAAAAAAATAGTGTTTAAAGACTTTTAATCAATAAATTTTATCGACAAAATGCAAATATTTAGGTTAAAATGCATATTTTTTACCAAAAAAGTTGTTTTTGTCAAAATATATAAATATGTTTACACCCTCAAAATTAATTAATTATAGAATTAACCTCGAATTCATAGATATGAAAAAGTTTGTATTATTAATCGCAGTTCTAGCTCTATTAACCAGTTGTGGTTCAGGAGACAGAGGAGAATTGGTTGGCGTTAAAGGAAAAAAATGGCATCCAGAAAAACCTTATGGAATGACATTAATTCCAGGTGGTGCTTTTATTATGGGTAAATCGGACGATGATTTAGCTGGAATAAAAAATGCACCTACGAGAACAGTTACTGTTAGATCATTCTATATGGATGAAACCGAAATTACAAATAGCGAGTATCGCCAATTTGTTAATTGGGTAAGAGATTCTATTATTAGAACCAAACTTGCAATTCTTGCAGACGAAGTTGGAGAAACCGATTTAGATTCTGATGGAATTGGTCAATTTGCATTTAAAGATACTGACACTACAGATATGAGTGTTTACGAAAAATATATGTTGGATAATTATACTGGATTAGGAGAAACAGGTTATGAAGGTAGAAAGTTAAATCATGATGTTGACTTAATATTTGATACTGACAAATATCCAGATGTTTACTATGCCGAAGTTATGGACACTATGTACCTTCCAATGGAAGAATCTTATAATGGCGAACGTACTTGGGACGTGTCTAAATTTAAATTCCAATATACTACGATGGATATAAAAACGGCTGCAAAATATAGAGAATTAAAACGTAGCGATGTTATTTATAGAGAATCTATTGAAGTTTATCCGGATACAACAGTATGGATTAGAGATTTTTCGTATTCGTATAATGAGCCTATGCATAACGACTATTTCTGGCATGATGCTTATGGCGACTACCCTGTTGTTGGGATTACATGGAAACAAGCTAATGCTTTTTGTCAATGGAGAACTATTTATAAAAATGGATACCAAAAGTCAAAATCTGCAAGAAATATAAATAAGTTTAGGCTACCATCTGAAGCAGAATGGGAGTACGCAGCAAGAGGTGGACTGCAAGGTGCAACATTTCCTTGGGGTGGACCTTATGCAAAAAACGACAGAGGTTGTTTTATGGCAAACTTTAAACCATTACGTGGAGATTATGCCGCAGATCAGGCATTATATACTGTAGAAGCAAAATCTTATGATCCAAATGATTACGACTTATATAATATGGCAGGAAATGTATCGGAATGGGTAATGTCGTCCTACGATCCTAATTCTTACGAGTATTCTTCAACCATAAACCCAAATGTTGATGATGAAGAAAACGAACGTAAAGTTGTAAGAGGAGGTTCTTGGAAAGATGTTGCGTATTTCTTACAGGTAAGTTCCAGAGACTACGAATATGCAGATTCTGCAAGAAGTTATATTGGTTTTAGAACTGTTCAGGATTATATGGGAACAGAAGTAACCATGAATGCAAGAAAACTCAGAAAGAAAATTAAAAGATAATTTATTAATCTATAAAATTTAACCTTAACTTAAAACTAAAAATTATGGCACAATCAAGAGCAATGAGGAAATTCATGAATATGTCCTACGGCTTTGGAGCATCGATAGTTATTATTGGAGCACTATTTAAAATTATTCATTTTAATCTAGGTCCATTAACAGGAAACGTAATGTTAACCATTGGTTTGGTAACAGAAGCAATTATTTTTGCGATTTCAGCATTCGAACCGGTTGACGACGATTTAGACTGGGCTTTAGTATATCCGGAATTACAAGGAGGAAAATCTGATAAAGAAGAAGGACCTCAAGATGCAGAAGGTATCTTATCTAAAAAATTAGATGAATTACTTAAAGATGCACAAATAGATGCCGAACTTATGGCAAGTCTTGGAGATAGCATTAAAAACTTTGAAGGTGCTGCCAAAAGTATGACTCCTACTATTGACGGAATGAATGCTACTAAAAAATATAGTGAAGAAATGGCTCTCGCTGCTGCACAAATGGAATCTTTAAACAGTTTGTATAAAGTGCAGTTAGAAACCGTTAACCGTCAAACTTCAGTTAATGAAGAAGCTGTAGAAAATGCTGCTAAATTAAAAGAGCAAATGGCCTCATTAGCTACTAACTTATCATCATTAAATGGTGTATATGGTGGAATGCTTTCTGCTATGAACAAAAGCTAAATTTAATCTTTTTAACCAAAAACTAATCAGTTATGGCAGGAGCAAAATTATCCTCAAGGCAGAGAATGATAAACTTGATGTATTTAATATTTATAGCAATGTTAGCATTAAATATGTCGAAGGAAGTGCTATCGGCATTCGGTTTAATGAATGAAAGATTAACCGAATCTAACGAAGCAGCAACGACCAGAAATACAACGTTTATGGATGGTTTGGCAGAAAAAGCTGCTGAACAACCAGCAAAGTATAAACCTTTAAAAGAGAAAGCTGACAAAATTTCATCTCTATCAGATGATTTTAATTCCTATTTAGCAGATGTTAAGTCTCAAATGACAGAATCTTTAGACGATCCTCAAGATTATGAAGTTATGGATAGACCAGACTTTTTAGATAAAGAGTTTTTTACTGGTGAGACACTAAAACCTGAAGGACAGCGTTTTTTAGACGAAATTGCTAAATTTAGAGATGGTGTTGTTAAAGTATTAAGCGACGATTCTAAATTTAACGACATATCTAACGCTGTTAAAAAGAAGTTTTCTACAGAACCAGTAACTGACAGAGATGGTAATGTACTACCATGGTTAATTTATCATTACAGAGAATTTCCTTTAGTAGCATCATTAACTAAAATGACGCAACTACAAGCAGATATTAAAACAACCCAATCGGAAGTTTTGGGAGTTATGTTACAAGGAAAACTTACTAGAGAAGTTTCTATGACTAACTATGGAACATTGTTGCAAATTAAGAAATCGGCTTTTTTTAATGGAGAGGTATTTGATGGACAAATTGTATTAGGTCGTACTGACGAATCAACTAGACCTTACAGAGTAGAATTAACTTTAGACGGTAGACCGCTTATTGAGAATATTGATTTTACTATTGAAGGAGGAGGAGTGAAGTTAAAAGTAAATTCAGGAAATCCTGGAGAACATAAAAT
>JADFSQ010000002.1 GCA_022560715.1 Bacteroidota bacterium | reverse complement strand
CTTCTTGTCTTTAAAAACTTCGGTCATTTTGATGTCTAAAGGAATATTAGCTTCTTGGTCATCTTGTGCATTAAGGCTAACTATTAACAGCATTGAAATAGTAAATAATAAAATTTTCTTCATTGAGTTAAGTTTATTCAAAATAAATTTGAGTTAGAAATTAAACTCGAAAATAAGAAAATTCTTGTTAAATCAAGAACTTTAACCCAAGGATACAAGGTATGTTTCCGAAAAAAATATTTTGATTTCGAGACAAGCCTTGGGAAATTAAACCCTCAATGAGGGATTAAAACAATTTTAATTGTCCGATTTTATATTCTTGATGAAGTTGTGCGTTTAACTTTGGCATGGATTTATTTTTAAAATATTTTAGTTTTGCTAAACGCATTAATGCATGTATTTGTTCTGCAATTTTTCCTTCTCCTCGCATTCTTGTTCCATAACGACTGTCATTAAGATTTCCGCCATGGCATTCCGCTATCTGATGTAAAACTTTATCTGCTCTGTCTGGCATGGTTTTATGAATCCAATCTGTAAAAATTTGACCAATAGCGCCGTTTAACCTCACAATAGTATAACCAATAGATATTGCACCATAGTCTGAAGCCGCTTTTGCCATTGGTAAAATTTCATGGCTATTTATTGACGGAATTATTGGAGCCAACATCACATTTACAGGAATCCCATTATCGCTTAAAATTTTAACAGTTTCCAACCGTTTTTTTATAGTTGCAGTACGAGGTTCTAAAATACGTCTTGTGTTTTCAGATAAAGTTGTGATCGATATATTTACTCCTATTAAATTATCTTTTGTCAATTCCTTTAAAATATCCAAATCACGTAATATCAATGCGTTTTTTGTAATGATAGCGACAGGATGTCTATACTTTAAAAATACTTTTAAGCACTGCCGTGTAATTTTATATTGTTTTTCGGCTGGTTGATAACAATCTGTATTTCCTGATAAAACTATTGGATGCGCTTTCCAACTTTTCTTTTTAAGCAGTTCTTCCAAAAGTCTTGGAGCTTCCTTTTTTATTAAAATGCGACGTTCAAAATCCAACCCTGCACTATAGCCCCAAAACTCATGAGTATTACGTGCATAGCAATACACACAACCATGTTCGCAGCCTTGATATGGATTCATAGAATACATCATACCAACATCTGGACTCGTTACTTTATTGACTATCGTTTTAGGAAATACATCAAGATAAAGTGTCTTGTTTTTATCTGGTTCTTCGCCTTCTTTTTGACAGTATTCTAAAAAATCATCACGGATTTCGTGGCTTAATTCGAAGAAACGATTGTGTACATTACGTTGTGCACCTCGTCCTTTAATAATAGACTTGGGGTTCATAAAGCAAAAATAAGAGAGTGGATATTCCCCTAAAATTACTTATTAATTGAATTGAAAAATGTTAAATAAAAAAGGGTTATTAACAAACTCGATAAATCGAGATTTAATTATAAAAACTTCTGATTGTAAAAATCTATTCTCCGGGAAAATTAGCCTTTCTCTTTTCTAAAAAAGCAGTAGTGCCTTCGGTAAAGTCTTCAGTACCAAAACAGTTTCCAAATTCTTCAATCTCAATATCAAACCCATTTATTCCGTCTTTAAAGTTTGCGTTAATAGCTTTAATTGCCGAACTAATAGCTACTGAAGAGTTACGCATAATCTTTCCTGCAATTTTTTCGCAAAGCGGAATAAGTTCTTCCAATGTAGTTACATGATTTACTAAACCATAGTTAAGAGCCTGATTAGCATCTATCATTCCTGCAGTCATTATCATTTCCATAGCGCGACCTTTACCAACCAATTGAGGTAAGCGTTGTGTACCTCCATATCCTGGAATAACACCAAGTGAAACTTCAGGTAAGCCCATTTTTGCATTATCACTTGCAATTCTAAAATGAGCTGCCATTGCCAATTCCAATCCTCCACCAAGAGCAAAACCATTGACAGCTGCAATTACAGGAGTTGACAAGTTTTCAATATAGTTAAACAATAATTCTTGTCCTTCGGCAGATAGTTCTTGTCCTTCTTCAACATCATAATCTGCAAACTCACTAATATCTGCTCCAGCGACAAAGGCTTTTTCCCCACTTCCTGTAATGATGATGACTTTCGTGCTTTTATCTAAATCAGCCATATTAAAAGCTTCATGTAATTCTTGAATGGTTTCTATGTTTAAAGCATTCAATTTGTTTGGACGATTAATGGTTATTGTTGTAATCCCATTTTGGAATTGGGATAAGATATTATCGTAATTCATGTGTTCATATTTATTGTTTTTTATTGGTCACATGTAGCATCCATATAATTATTTTCTTGAGTATCGAGATTTAGTAATGGATGTTTCATAATTAATTAAATGAGATTCCTGCCTACACAGGAATAGGTTTATTCTTTAGGAAACGTTACAATAAACGTAGTTCCTTCTCCTTCTTGTGACGTAAAAGTAATACTTCCGTTATAAGTTTCAATAATTTTTTTAAGCATTGGCAGCCCTAATCCCATTCCGCTTGATTTAGTAGTAAACTTTGGCTCGAAAACCATTGGTTTATTTTCTTCTGAAATTCCATCTCCATTGTCTTTCACTGTAATAAAAACAGTATTATTTTGAGAATAAACGCTTACCATAATTTTTGGTTCTTGCTCTTCTGAAATAGCCTGTATGGCATTTTTTACTAAATTAGTAACTACACGAATAAGTTGTGTTCTATCAAATTTTGCAATAACCTCCTTTTCCTTTGATGTGAAACTAATATAATCTTCAGTAAAAATATCCAGCGCTAAATTTACAACCTCAACAATATTGAGCATTTCATTTTTTTGTGCTGGCATTTTAGCAAAGCTTGAAAACGCTGATGCAATAGAACTCAATGTATCAATCTGTTGTATTAAGGTTTTACTGTACTCGTCAACTTTTTGAAGAACGTTTGGGTCGTTAGGATCGAATTTTCGTTGAAAGCTTTGCACACTCAATCGCATAGGTGTTAACGGATTTTTAATTTCGTGTGCCACTTGCTTCGCCATTTCTCTCCAAGCGTGTTCCCTTTCGCTTTGTGCTAATTTTACCGCACTTTCTTCCAATTCATCTATCATACTGTTATACGACTCTACCAATATAGAAACTTCCTGACTCGCGCCTTTTAATTCTATTTTTTTATTGAATTTTTCTAATCGAGTTTCATTCATCGTATCACTAATAGTTTTAAGTGAACGTGTAATATATTTAGATACAAAATAAGCAAAGGCAACAGCAACTAACAGCATTACAAAATAAGTATAGCTCAAGCGTATTAAAAACTCTTTAAGTTCTGCATTACTAAACGAATCGTCTTGATAATAGGGTACATTTAATATCCCCAAAGGTTTTGCTTTAGAATCGGAAAATATGATATACGAAGAATGGAAATTTCCTCCCATAATATCAATATGCTCTATATATTTTTTATCAATGCTTTGTGATAGTTTATTTAAAATATCTGTTGAAATACATTTTGTTAAAGAATCGCTTTCAAAAGCAGATTTTGAGCTTTTAATTAAGGTCCCATCTAAATCATATAGATTAAATCCAACATTTAAATAATCGGCAATTTTATAAATTTCATCTTTGAATATAAGCCCTAAATGTTCTGTGTCTATAGGCCAAGAAGTTTCTTTCAATACATAATTCATACTTGAAAGCAGTTGAACTTCTTTTCGCGCAAGGCGCTGCATATGATAATCTTTAGATTGCTCACTATATTGATAAATAGTTACTAAAGCAATCAATATTGATGCAACAACTACCAATAATATCATATACAAAAAAATACGGGAACGTAAAGACAATCTGTTTGTAGCCATCTACTAAATTTACTTCATAAATATAACAATAATTAAACCAACTATCCTTCGGATAAATCCCAACAATTAAACTCCAAAATTCAATACATATACTGTGGAATTTGGTGCTTGAAATTTGATGTCATGCTTTAGGATTCTTATCTCTAATTTTTTTATACCATTTAATCCCTATCGTTAATAAGATTGACAGTACGACTATTCCTATAACTCCAAAAACCCAATTGATAGCATCTTTTAAAATGACCAAAAAAACCACGGAGAATAAAATGAGTGTTGCGCCTTCATTCCAGATTCGCATAAACTTTGATGTATATCTTACGTCGTCTTTTTGCAATTGTTTAAATATTTGATGTGTTTTAAGGTGATACCAGAAAAGTAAAACTACAAATCCTAATTTAACATGCATCCATCCTTGTTCGAGCCATATTGGGATTAAAAACAAAAGCCAGATGGCAAATAGTGTTGACAATATGGCTGAAGGCCATGTTATAATAAACCATAAACGCTTCGCCATTAGTTTTAATTGTTTGCCTAAAATTTCTTTTTCAGGTGAAGGTTTATAGAAAGCTTCTATTTGATATATAAATAATCTTGGAATATAAAATAATCCTGCAAACCAAGTAATAACAAAAATAAGATGTAGTGCTTTTATATAGTTGTATAACTCCATTAATCCTCAACAAATAAATAATTCAATTTTTTATTATTAAATGCTGCATTAAACTCTTTAATCTCATTATCCACCAAATCATTAAATGTTGTAAGTTGATTATTAATTTGTTTCGATAATTCATTCTTCACAGCTATATCTTGCTCGGTCGGCGGGAAATCTCCCATTCTTACCAAAGAATTTAAATGTCCTAATTTATTAGTTAATCGTATAGGGAAATTTAAAGGATCCTGACCGCTTTTATTTTTGGTCTGATATAGTGCTTTTTCAATTTCTGAAAATTGCTCTTTTAGTTTTTCGGCTTTCTCTAAAAGTTCTTTTACACTTTCATCATCTTTATATTGGATTTCAAAAGCAGTTAATTGTTCGTTTATCTTTCTAATTTTCTTTATGGATTTATGAGCATTATCCATTGTTTTATTTACATCTTTTATAAACTCAAATTGCGTTTGCATTTCGGCTAAAGAACTTTCGGATCTTGGATCGGCAACAATAATAAAAGGCTGTGAAATACTTTTACCATTTACATTAAGACTTACTTTATATTCTCCAGGAATTGCTTTTGGCCCTGTTAAACTTGCCCACCACAAAATCATACCATCCAATTTTTCAGCACCTTTATAAGTCATATTCCAAACAAACAGATTTGCTCCTTTTTTTATCTCTAATTTGTCTTTCTTTTTATTTTTAGTACTAAACGTTTTAATGGTATCACCTTTTGTATCAAAATACGTCAGGGATATTTCGTCTTTTTCATCATAATCCATTAAATTAAAATAGGTCATTACACCATTAGGATGATTTGTGCCTTCGGTTTTACTTCCTTTTTTACTTCTTCCACGCATTCTATAAGTATCTTTAGGATGAAACAAAATATTTTCGTTTTCACTACTATTATAGAGCTGATGTAAAACTGTTAAATCGTCTATTATCCATAAGCTCCTCCCTTGTGTTGCGACAATTAAATTATTGTCTTTTATCGTTAAATCTGTAATTGGAACGATTGGTAAATTCAATTGAAAAGGATTCCAGTTTTTTCCGTCATTAAACGAAATATACATTCCTGTTTCGGTACCTGCATATAACAATCCCTTTTGTTTAGGGTCTTCGCGAAGTACTCTTGTAAAGTGCTCTGAAGCAATTCCGTTAGTAATTTTCGTCCAAGTTTTTCCATAATCTACAGTCTTGTAAAGGTAAGGTGCAAAATCTCCCGATTTATATTTTGTACCTGCAATATAACAAGTTCCCGCATCAAAAACACTTGGCTCAACACTATTAATCATCATCCATTCTGGCATACCTTTAGGAGTTACATTTTCCCAATTTTCGCCACCATCTTTTGTAACATGTACCAAACCATCATCGCTTCCAACCCAAAGTAAGCCTTCTTGTAATGCCGATTCTTGTGCAGCAAAAATGGTGCAATAATATTCAACAGACGTGTTGTCTTGAGTAATTGGACCTCCCGAAGATTTTAATTTTTCAGGATCGTTTCTTGTTAAATCCGGGCTAATAATTTTCCATGATTGACCTTCATTTTCGGTAACATGAACTTGATTAGAAAATGTATATAATCGTTTTGTGTTGTGCTTGGAAAAAATTATAGGAAAATTCCATTGAAAGCGATATTTCATATCTTCGGCTCCATGACCCATTGGGTTATCTGGCCACACATTAATGGCTCTTACAGTTCCGGTTTTATGATTTACTCTTGTTAAAAAACCATCATAACTTCCTCCATAAATAATATCATCGTTTTCTGGATCGACTGCAATATGAGCAGATTCTCCTCCAGCAGTACTTTCCCAATCGTCTTCTCCAATGGATCTGCCATTAGTTCTGTGAGGTATTCTTATAGCCGAATTATCTTGCTGAGCTACATAAATCCGATATGGAAAATGATTGTCTGTTGTCACACGATAAAATTGTGCTGTGGGTTGATTGTGATATATACTCCAGGTTTTTCCACCATCGTAAGTCACTTGTGCTCCTCCATCATCTCCCATAATCATACGATTTGGATCTTCGGGAGCAATCCATAAATCATGATGATCGCCATGAGGTGCATTGTAAGTGTTAAAGGTTTTTCCTCCATCTGTACTTTTATGATAGCGAACATTTAAAACATACACGACATCTACATTCTTTGTGTCTGCATAAACACGTGTATAATACCAAGCTCTTTGTCGTAATTTACGTTCGCTATTTACTTGTTTCCAAGTGTCTCCTCCATCGTCACTACGATATAATCCGCCTTTTTCTTTGTTTTCTACTATTGCCCAAACACGTTGGTTATTCACCGATGAAACGGTTACACCAATAATTCCTAAAGTGTCTTTTGGAAATCCTTTGTTTTTTGAAATCTCTTTCCAGGTTTCTCCTTCATCTGTGCTTTTCCATATTGCAGAACCTTCTCCTCCAGAACTTAAACTATAAGGTGTACGTTGTAAACGCCATGTTGAAGCGTATAAAATTCTAGGATTTGTTGGATCGATAATTAAATCGACAACGCCAGCATGGTCATTAGCAAATAATGTTTTACGCCATGTTTTCCCTCCGTCTGTACTTTTATAAAGACCTCTTTCTAGAGTTGGCTTGTAAATATTTCCTAACACTCCTGCATAAACAATATCGGGGTTTGTTGGATGTACAGCAATACGAGACACATGTCTTGAGTTTTTTAATCCAGATTCAGTCCATGTTTTTCCTGCGTCAACACTTTTCCAAATACCATATCCAGAAGACACATTTCCTCTAACGGTTTTTTCTCCTCCGCCAACATAAATTACATTTGGGTCGTTTTTCGAAACTGTTATTGCTCCTATGCTTCCGCCAAAATAACCGTCAGAAATGTTTTCCCATTCTCGCCCACCATTTGAAGTTTTCCAAACTCCTCCTCCAGCAGCTCCAAAATAAAATAGATTGGGCTGGTTGGTAACACCAGTTACTGCTGCACTCCGACCTCCTCTAAAAGGTCCTACAAGCCTATATTCTAAAGCATCGTATTGTGCTTCATTAAATGTTTGTGCATTAATTTGGGTATTGCTTAATAAGAAAAGTAGCATTGCTACAATTACTGTCGAAAATCGCATAATTATTTTTGGTTTAGTTATGAGCAAATAAAAGTAATAATTAATAGCTATTAATTATTATGCGAATTCAATTTTAACTTAAAATTGTTTCTTTTAAAACCCAATCATGTATCCATTTTGATAATAAGGCTACCCAATCATCATTATCGTTTAAACAGGCAACAGTTGTAAATTCCTTTCCTCCCAATTCTTTAAAAATCTCTTTACCTTCCATGGCAATTTCTTCAAGTGTTTCTAAACAATCACTAACAAAAGCTGGAGTTACTATTGCCATTTTTTTAATGCCTTGTTTTGCCAATCTTTCGATTGTAAGGTCAGTATATGGTTGCAACCAAGGATCAAATCCTAATCGGGATTGAAATGAAGTTGAAAATGTCCCAACTGTAAATTGAAGTTTTTTAGCAACCAATCGTGTTACTTCATAACATTGATGCCTGTAACAAAATTCGTGAGCTTTTGAAGGTGTTTCACAACAAGTCTTATCTATTTTACAGTGTGAATTTGTAATATCCCTTTTTTTAATATGCCGTTCGGGAACACCATGATATGAGAATAAAAGATGCTCGTAGTCTATATCTTTTAATGCGTCTTGTATTGAATTGGAAAGCACTTTAATATAATCTGGTTTGTTATAAAATGCCGGAACTGATTCTATTTTAAGATTTGGAAAATAGTTGCGTCGTTCTTCTTCCGCTTTCACCAAAATTGTTTCGGTTGTTGCCATAGCAAATTGTGGATATAACGGAAATAATAAAATCTCATCCACACCTTTGTTAACTAATTCTTGTAATCCTTTTTTTATTGTCATACTTCCATATCGCATGGCTAATGCAACTGGAATGTTTACTTGCTTTTTAACCTTTTCCTTAAGTTTTTCTGAAATCACAATAAGAGGCGAGCCTTCTTTCCACCATATTTTTTTATAAGCTGATGCCGATGCTTTTGGTCTTGTATTTAAAATTATGCCTTTTACAAGTAGTGTTCTTGCCCAAAGCGGAACATCAATCACACGTTCGTCCATTAAAAACTCACCTAAATATTTCTTAACGTCTTTTGGGTTTGGGCTTTCTGGTGAACCTAAATTTACGAGTAAAATTCCTTTCATATTTATTTCATTATCATAACCTATAAGGTTTTAAAAACCTGACAGGTCTATTGTCAATTAACTCAAAGACATTATATATTTTTTAGGCGTTGTTCTATATTTCTTTTTAAATGCAGCTATAAAATGACTTGCTGTGCTGTAGCCTACTTTTAAACCAACTTCGGAAACATTATAATTACCCGATTCTAATAGTTTTCGAGCCACTTCCATTTTGTATTCAAACAAAAAGCTATATACCGAATCTCCATAAATTTGCTTAAATCCTTCTTTTAACTTTTTTAAACTTAAACCTATTTCTTCAGATAACTCTTGTAGTGTTGGGGGTTCTACCATTCTTGAAATAATAATATCCTTTGCTTTTCTTATTTTAATAACATTAGATTCATCTACTAAAAATGGACATTGTTCAATATCTGCGTCCTCATTTCTATTAAAATACAAACTTAAGATTTCGTATGCCTTTCCTTTAAAGTATAAATTCTTTATTGACCGGTTAAGATTATAGTTTATTAATTGGTTCAAAACTATAGCCATTGAAGGCGATATTTTTCCATCTTTATAATATTTCTTATCTCTATTGTCATCACTTAAAAACGTAATATAATCTGCCTCTTGAGAAAACAAACCGTGAAACTTTTTAATAGAAATCAGGACCGTAATTAACCATGATTTAGGGCTAATTTCAAGATTAATTGGCAATTCTCGTTGCGGATTATATAAGAGCAAGGAATTTTCTTCTAAAATATCTAATACATATCTGCCGCTATTGAAATTAAATTTGATTGATCCCTTTAAACAAAAATGAAATTGAATGAAGTCGCTATCTATTTCGCGTTCAATATATTGTAATTTATCACTTTCATTTTTATTTAATAGTATAATAAACCCTTCGTCAACTTTAGTTTCATCAAAAGTACCTTTAGCGACATTTTCTAACGCGCTATTATCATTATTTACATTCATATTATTTATATTAATTCTAAACTAACTTGTTAAAAAGGGTCAATTTAAGTGCAAAAATATGACATTTATCATATAATAATAAAAATAAAGTTTAAAAAACCACAAACGATATAAAAAGTTCTTTAAGCGTTATTTTTTTAGTCGTTAGCTGCATATTTTTGCTTCCGACAATACAAGTTAGATAATGAAGCAATATAATAATTCTAAAGGAAACTCCTTTTATGCTATAGGTTTAAGCTATAAAAAAGCAGATGCCAAAATTAGAGGCCGTTTTAGTTTAGATATAACCTCAAAATCTACTTTGCTTAATCAAGCTAAAGAAAAAAATATTGAGAGTTTATTAGTTACATCTACTTGCAATAGAACCGAAATTTATGGTTTTGCACAGCATCCTTTTCAACTCATAAAATTACTTTGCGATAATACTAATGGGACTATAGACGAATTTCAAAAAGTAGCTTACGTTTATAAAAATAAAGAAGCCATCTCGCATATGTTTAGGGTTGGATCTGGGCTTGACAGTCAAATACTCGGTGATTTTGAAATTATAAGTCAACTAAAGATTAGTGCAAAAACTTCAAAAAAACATGGTTTATTAAATGCTTTTTTAGAGCGTCTAATAAATTCTGTTATACAAGCCAGTAAGCGAATTAAAACTGAAACCAAAATTTCTTCAGGAGCCACTTCTGTTTCTTTTGCTTCTGTGCAATATATTTTTAAGAATGTTAAGGATATTTCAGAGAAAAATATTTTACTTTTTGGTACTGGAAAAATCGGAAGAAATACTTGCGAAAATCTTGTAAAACACACCAAAAATGAAAAAATTACTTTAATTAATAGAACAAAACACAGAGCAGAGCGAATAGCTGGAAAATTCAATCTTGTTGTTAAAGATTACGCTAATTTACAAGAAGAAATAAATATGTCAGATGTTTTAATTGTTGCAACAGGAGCTCAAAACCCAACAATAGATAAACAAATTATTCAGACCAATAAACCGCTTTTAATTTTAGATTTATCTATACCGAAAAATGTGAATGAAAACGTTGAAGAATTAAAGAGCGTAACACTTGTACATTTAGACGATTTATCTCAAATAACAGATGAAGCTTTAGAAAAAAGAAAAAAACATATTCCGCATGCCGAAGTCATAATAGAAGAGGTTAAAAACGAGTTTAATAGTTGGTTAGAAGCGCGAAAGTTTGCACCAACTATTAAGGCTCTAAAACACAAATTATTAGATTTTAAAACTACTGAATTAGAATTACAACGTAAAAAATTATCCAATTTCAACGAAGAACAAGCCGAATTAATCAGTAACAATATTATTCAAAAAATTACCAATCACTTTGCGCATCATTTAAAAAGTGATGACGCTTCTGCCGACGAAAGCCTTGAACTTATAAAAAAAGTGTTTCAGTTAGAAACTTCTACAAATGTCTAAAATTATTAGAATTGGCACACGTGAGAGCCAACTTGCTCTTTGGCAGGCAAAAACTGTACAACAAATGTTGGAACAACTCGGTCACAAAACCGTGTTAGTCCCTGAAAAATCTACTGGAGATTTAGTTTTAGATAAACCTTTGTACAAACTCGGAATTACTGGGATTTTTACACGTACATTAGATATCGCAATGCTCAATAACGATATCGATATTGCTGTGCACTCCTTTAAAGATGTACCAACAATTTTACCAAAAGGTATTGTGCAAGCTGCAGTTTTAAAACGGGGAAATATAAGAGACACTCTCGTTTATAAAAATAATGAAGAGTTTTTATCTCAACGAGATGCTGTTATTGCTACTGGTAGTTTACGCCGTAGAGCGCAATGGTTAAATCGATATCCAACTCACACGATTGTAGATTTACGTGGTAATGTAAATACTCGTTTACAAAAATTAGAAAACAACGATTGGAATGGAGCCATTTTCGCTGCTGCTGGTTTAGGGCGAATCGGATTAAGACCTAAAAACGCAATCAATTTAGATTGGATGATTCCTGCTCCGGCACAAGGAGCAATAATGATTACCGTTTTAGATGAAGATGAAGATATAAAAGCTATTTGTGCCGAATTAAACCATGAGGAAACAGAAATTTGCACTTCTATTGAGCGTCAGTTTTTAAATCTTTTAGAAGGTGGTTGTACAGCTCCAATTGGAGCAATTGCTTTTATAAAAGATGAGCAAGTATCATTTCAAGGCGTGCTTTTAAATATTGACGGAACAAAAAAGATTGAAGTTACTCGAAACGAAAAATTAGGCGAACATCAGGATATGGCTGCCTACTGTGCAAATTTTATTATCGAACGTGGTGGAAAACGATTGATGAATGAATTAAAGCAAGTAGATAAAAAAGTAACTGTATATTCTACAAAATCACTATCAAACTCACAATCAGATTTGTTTCATAACGATATTAACGTTGAAAGCAGTGATTTTATTCAAATTAATATTAATAGAATAAATCCGTTCATTTTAAAATCCGAAATTAAAAATGTGATTATTACCAGCAAAAATGCTGTTGAATCATTAATCACAAATATTTCTGCGGAAGAATTACAATTCAAAAATATCTATTGCGTTGGCAGACGAACAAAGCGTTTGATAGAACAAAAAATTGGAAAAGTCACACATTCTGAACCAAACGCTAAAAAGTTAGCTAAATATCTCGTAGAATATATTGAAGGTACTGAAGTCACTTATTTTTGTAGTGATTTACATCTTGATGATTTACCAAATATTCTAACCAAAAATCACATTACTGTAAATGAAATTGAAGCATACAGTACGAGATTGGCTTCAATAAAAATTGATGAAAAAGTAGAAGGTGTAATGTTTTACAGTCCATCAACAATAAAAAGTTATTTGTTAGAAAACAATGGAGATAAGATTGCTTTTTGTATTGGTGAAACAACAGCTACAGAAGCATCAAAACATTTTAAAGATGTTAGAGTTGCTAAAGTTCCAACTGTTGAAAGTGTAATAGAATTAGTGAATTTGAATTATGTTTAAGCCATTGTCATCCTGAACTAGTTTCGGTATCTCGTAATAAAATTGAAGTGTAATTAAAAAGATTCCTCCCGATAGCCATCGGGATTAGCGGGAAATAAATATGATAAAAAACGACTTATTTTTAAGAGCTTTAAAAGGCGAAACTGTAGAGCGCCCTCCAGTTTGGATGATGCGTCAAGCTGGACGTTTCTTACCAGAATTTATTGCAATTCGTGATAAGTACGATTTTTTTACACGTTGCCGAACCCCAGAATTAGCAAGCGAAATTACGGTACAACCCATTCGCCGTTTTGGGATGGATGCTGCAATTTTATTTTGCGATATTCTGGTAATCCCACAAGCGATGAATATTGAGGTGCAAATGAAACCTGATTTTGGCCCTTATCTTCCAAATCCTGTTCGCGACCAAAAAGGAGTAGATAATGTCATTGTCCCAGATGTAAATGTTGAGTTAGATTACGTAATGCAAGCCATAAAAGCAACTAAAGAGTTGTTGAATAACGAGATTCCTTTAATCGGTTTTGCAGGTTCTCCCTGGACTATTTTATGTTACTGCGTACAAGGTCAAGGCTCTAAAACCTTCGATAAAGCAAAAGAATTTTGTTTTACAAATCCTATTGCAGCGCATCAATTATTGCAAAAAATTACCGATACTACTATAGCTTATTTAAAAGCAAAAGTAAATGCTGGAGTAGATGTAGTACAAATTTTTGATTCTTGGGGAGGAATGTTGTCTCCTACCGATTATCAAGAGTTTTCGTGGAAATATATCAATCAAATTATTGAAGCCTTAAAAGATGATGCTCCAGTAATTGCCTTCGGAAAAGGATGTTGGTTTGCATTAAACGAAATGGCGAAAAGCAATGCTTCCGCTTTAGGGATTGACTGGACTATTACGGCACAAAACGCACGCTATTTAACTGGCGGAAACATTACCCTTCAAGGTAATTTTGACCCTTCTCGCTTACTTTCACCTCCATCAGAAATTAAAAAAATGGTACACCAAATGATTAACGATTTTGGCAAAGACAAATATATTGTTAATTTAGGCCATGGTATTTTGCCAAACATTCCATTAGATAATGCCAAGGCGTTTATTGATGCTGTGAAAGAGTATGAAGTATAAATTCTGCCATCAATAAAACCCAGACCTGTCAGGTTTTAAAAACCTGACAGGTCTCAAACACAAATATGTAAAAGTGGAGAGACTAGAAAAAGGACAGCATTATCATATTTTCAACAGAGGAATAAATAGTGCAATTATATTCAAAAATGAATATAATATGACTTATTTTATAAAATTGATAGGACTTCATTTAAAATCTAAAGCTAACGTTCTCGCTTACTGTTTAATGAATAATCATTTTCATTTAGCAGTTGAAATTTTAGTTGATGGAAAAGAAGTGTCTCAAGCCTTTTCAAATTTATTTAATTCTTATACCAAAGCTTTTAACAAAAAAAACTCAAGAACAGGCACTCTATTTGAAAGACCTTTTAAGCGTGTTCACATAAAAAATGAAGACTACTTAAAAAAACTGATATTATACATTCATAAAAATCCACAAAAGCATGATGTGGTTTCCAATTTTTCTGAATATAAATACTCCTCGTATAACTCTTTTTTATTCGAAGAAAAAAATATAATTATTTCAAAGAAAGATTATGTTTTAAGTCTTTTCGAGAATCTGGAAAACTTTATGTACACGCATACCAATAAAGATATTGAACAAGACCTGTCAGGTTTTGAAAACCTAACAGGTATAAACAAATCTTTAAAAAACAAGTTCTATCATTATATTCAAGATTTACAAGACACTATAACTTCTAAACTTGAAGCAATAGATGGCAAAGCACAGTTTCATGAAGATATTTGGGAACGCCCAGAAGGTGGTGGAGGAAGAACGCGAGTTATCCAAGATGGGGATATCTTTGAAAAAGGAGGTGTGAATATTTCGGCAGTACATGGAGAATTGCCAGAAACCATGCGCAAACATTTTGGCGTAAAAGAGGCTAATTTTTATGCCTGTGGTTTAAGTTTAGTCCTGCACCCTAAAAGCCCCATGTTGCCTACCGTGCATGCAAATTGGCGTTATTTTGAAATGTATAACAAACAAGGAAAGGTAGTTGATAGTTGGTTTGGTGGCGGACAAGATTTAACGCCTTATTATCTGTTTGAAGAAGATGCCAAACACTTCCATCAGGTTTGTAAAACGGCTTGCGACCAGCATAACCCCGAATTCTATTCAATCTATAAAAAACGTTGCGACGACTATTTTTACAACTCACACCGTAATGAAGCAAGAGGTATTGGCGGTTTGTTTTTCGATTATTGCAAAGCATCCGAAGATATGAGTATGGAAAATTGGTATAACTTTGTAACCGAAATTGGAGATAGTTTTTTAGAATCTTACGTGCCTATTGTTGAAAAACGAAAGGATTTACCTTATACTGAAGCCAATAGGACGTGGCAGGAAATTCGTCGTGGTCGTTATGTGGAATTTAATTTGGTTCACGATAAAGGCACACTTTTCGGAT
Source organism: Bacteroidota bacterium (assembly GCA_022560715.1). GTDB lineage: Bacteria > Bacteroidota > Bacteroidia > Flavobacteriales > Flavobacteriaceae > PRS1. The sequence continues at coordinate 6,773 of JADFSQ010000002.1, read as the reverse complement.
TAAAAACCAACGGAAGAATAGAAAGTATCTTGATGAGTTTACCGCCTCATGTACAATGGGTTTACAACCATCATCCTGAAAAAGGAAGCGAAGAAGAAAAACTTATTGAAGTTTTAAAAAACCCTGTAGATTGGATTTAGAATTAAAAAATAATTTAACTGCAGACTGAATACTGCTAACTGAACACTAAAAAGATGTATCCATTACGAAGAAATAGACGATTAAGAACCAACGAAGTTATTCGTTCTTTAGTTCGGGAAAACACAATTACACCAAACGATTTTTTAGTACCGCTTTTTGTAGTAGATGGCAAAGGTATTAAAGAAGATATTGCTTCCATGCCAAACTATTTTAGATTCAGTTTAGATGTATTAGAGAATGAAGTAAAAACACTTTGGTCACTTGGATTGAAATCGGTTTTATTATTTGTAAAAGTGCCTGACAACTTAAAAGACAATGCAGGAAAAGAAGCCTTAAATCCAAATGGATTAATGCAGCGTGCTATTAAAACAGTGAAAAATGTGTGCCCAGAAATGTTAGTTATGACAGACGTGGCTCTTGACCCTTATTCTATTTATGGCCATGATGGGATTGTTAAAAACGGAAAGATTATAAACGACGATACTGTTGAATTTTTAGCTGAAATGAGTATCTCTCATGCGCAAGCGGGAGCAAATTTTGTAGCACCAAGCGACATGATGGATGGTCGTATTCTCACAATTAGGGAAGCATTAGAAGATGAAGGCTTTACAGATACAGGAATAATGAGTTACTCTGCAAAATATGCATCTGCTTTTTATGGCCCATTTCGGGATGCTTTAGATTCATCTCCTGTAGATTTGGTAAATGTTCCCAAAAACAAAAAGACATATCAAATGGATTTTGCAAATCGTCATGAAGCACTTCGAGAAACCGAAATGGATATTGAAGAAGGTGCAGATATTGTGATGGTAAAACCTGGAATGGCATATTTAGATATTGTTAGAGATGTAAAAAATAAATTCGATATTCCAGTAGCTGTGTATCAGGTAAGTGGTGAATATGCGATGATTAAAGCGGCTTCCGAAAAAGGCTGGTTAGACCACGACCAAATTATGATGGAAACCACAATGGCATTTAAACGTGCTGGAGCAGATATTATAGCCAGTTACTTCGCGAAAGACATTGTGAAATTGATTTCTTAACTTTCAGGATAATTCTTGTTTTGAAATAATGTTTAAAACCCTGTTTTTTATTCTTTCTTGTTTTCTTTTAACCACAACATTTATTAGTGCACAATTACAATATGCAACTCCTGAAGAAATTGGTTTAAACTCTAATTATATTCAGAGAAAAATAGATTCCATAATGACACTTGGGATAAAAGAGAACGCTTTTCCAGGAGCACAATTATTAGTTGCAAAAAACAATAAAATTATTTTTCATCAGGCGTATGGTTATCATACTTACGATAGTATCCAAAAAGTTGCATTAAATGATATTTACGATTTGGCATCAGTAACCAAAATAATTGGACCTCTTCCAGCTTTAATGAAATTGTATGACGAGGGGAAACTTGATTTAGACGTTCCTTTTAGTACTTACTGGAAATCCTGGAAGCATAGAAAAGACAAAAAAAATATTACGCTTCGTGAATTGTTAGCACACCAATCTGGGCTACAACCTTATATTGTGTTCTTAAACGAAGTTCTTAAAAACGGAAAACTAAAAAGACGTTTTATTAGAGAAAAATCGAGTAAACGATTTCCCCTACAAGTTTATAAAAATATTTTTATCACAAAACGTTTTAAAAAGAAAGTCTTCCGAAAAATAAAAAAATCTGAAGTAAGCGACGATAAAATCTATAAATATTCAGGATTAGCTTCTTTAATCTATCCTCAACTTATTGAAAACATCACTGGAGAATCATATACAACATATCTTCAAAAAAACTTTTATCGCCCATTAGGATGTAATACTCTGGACTATCTCCCAATGTCTGAAGGTTTTAAAAACAGTATTGTTCCAACCGAAAAAGATTCCCTCTTCAGAAAAACGCTTACCAAAGGTTGGGTTCATGACGAAAATGCAGCATTGCTTGGCGGTATTTCTGGGAATGCTGGTTTGTTTGGTACAGCTACTGATTTAGCAAAACTGATGCAAATGTATATGCAAAAAGGCATTTATGATGGCAAACGATATATAAAAGAAACAACATTAAATGAATTTACTAAAATTCAATACCCAAAAAACAATAATCGTCGTGGCTTAGGATTTGATAAACCATTAATTGGGAATGACACTCTAACTGTAAAAGAGGCCTATCCTGCTCCAGAAGTTAGCACCCAAAGTTTTGGGCATGCAGGTTATACGGGCACTTTTGTTTGGGCAGACCCAAAAAATGAAATGGTTTTTATCTTTCTTTCCAATAGGGTATATCCTACACGAAAACATAGAAATATTTACAATTTAAATATTCGTCCAGCCTTACAACAAGTATTCTATACAGTGTCAAAATTGAAAAATTAATTGGCAAATAATTAGTATTTTAGAGTTTTAAAAGTACTGTATGGGATTACTCGTTTTTTACGCCTTTATTTCTGTTTTTATTTCTTTTTTATGTTCTATTCTCGAAGCTGTTTTATTGAGTGTCTCACCAACTTTTATCAATATAAAAAAGAAAGAAGGCAAAGTCTTTGCTTCTTCTCTCGAGATACTTAAAGAAGATATCGATAAGCCCTTAATTGCAATTCTTACTTTAAATACCATTGCACATACTGTTGGTGCTATTTTAGTTGGTGTACAAGCCGAAAAAGTCTTCGGTAACGGCGATAATTCAATACTAATTGTATCTGCTGCAATGACGCTTTTAATTTTAGTAATTTCTGAAATTATTCCTAAAACTATTGGGGCATCTTATTGGAAACAATTGGCAGGCATTTCTACACGAATTTTAAACATCCTAATATTTTTCTTTAAATGGACAGGTTTTATTTGGACCTTACAATTAGTTACAAAACTGTTTGGCAAAAGAGGTCATGCTAGCGTTTTAAGTCGTGAAGATTTTCATGTTATGGCTGATATTGCTCAAGAGGAAGGCGTTTTTCAAGAATCGGAAAGTACCATTATAAAAAACCTCATCAACCTTAAAGAAATCCATGTAAAGGATATCATGACACCACGAACCGTTATGAAAATTGCTTCCGAAAAAATGAAAATAAAATCCTTTTTTGATGCAAATCCGAAGTTAAAGTTTTCTCGTATTCCAATTTATGGAGATAATACCGATGACATATCAGGATATTTTTTAAAAGACAACTTACTTGAAGCGATAATAAATGGGAATGGAGGAAAATCGCTTAAATCCATACAGCGAGAGTTATTGGTTAGCACAAGAAATTTGCCAATTCCTGAGTTGTTTGAGACTTTTATTGCAAAAAGAGAGCATATTTCTTTGGTTGTAGATGAATATGGCTCGGTGAGCGGAATAGTAACTCTTGAAGATGTTATAGAAACTCTTTTGGGTTTAGAAATTATGGACGAAAGCGATAATGTGGAAGACCTTCAAAAATTGGCAAGAAAGGCTTGGGAAAATAGAGCAAAACGTTTAGGACTAATTGAAGAGCAAAACCCTGAAGATAAGTGAAAGACTGTTTAATTAATACTCCTATTGGGATAGCTAAAATAATTGGAGATGAAGATGGAATTTCTTCTGTTACTATTTTAAATTCAAATGAAATTATTACAGATATTATTCCCGAAGAACTTCAGGATTGTGTATATCAACTTAAAGAGTATTTTAATGGTGAACGAGAACATTTCAGCATAAAACTGAATCTGCAAGGCACAGAATTTCAAAAGCGAGTTTGGGAAGAGCTACAAATTATTCCTTATGGTAAAACACTATCTTATTTAGAATTATCGAAACAATTAGGCGACTTAAAAGCAATTCGTGCTGTGGCAAACGCAAATGGTAAAAATCCTATTTGGATTATAGTGCCATGTCATCGCGTGATTGGAAGCGATGGAAGTTTAACAGGATATGCTGGTGGATTACATAGAAAACAATGGTTGTTAGAACATGAAAGTCCTTACAAACAACAATCATTGTTTTAAGTAAAATTAGATATCTTAATCTTGTTCCAACGAAAGTGTGAATCTCAAGTTAAATTACTATATTTATTTTCTAATAAACATTACTTAAATGAAATTTCTAAAAACACTTCTTAAATGGATCCTTATTCTATTCGGATTACTTATTATTACGCTTTATGTATTTGATTATGACTACATAATTAAAGCGGTAAGAACCATTTATGCAAAAGGTCATACAACTTCTTACCTTTCAGATTATAAAGTGTTTGATAACAGAACTATCAATAAAGGAACAACACAACCTTGGAATTTTCATAAAGACTATAATACAGTAAAAGAAACAGAGGTACTTACTAATCTTAACAACGATAAAGGAACAGTTGCTTATTTAATTATTAAGAACGATAGTATTTGGTTTGAGAACTACTACGATGGTTATAATAAAAATTCTAAAAGTAATTCGTTCTCAATGGCAAAAAGTATGATTTCTGCTATGTTGGGCAAAGCCATTATGGAAGGCAAAATTAAAAGTTTAGATCAGCTTGTTAGTGATTTTTATCCTGAATTTAAGGAAGGCTTGGCAGATAAATTAACTGTTGGAGATTTGTCGTCAATGGCTTCAGGTTTAAATTGGGATGAAAATTATTATTCTCCTTTATCTATTATGACTAGAGCCTATTTTTATGATGATTTAGAAAAAATGATGCTTGGTGTAAAAGTAACCGAAGATCCCGGACAATCGTATAAATATTTAAGTGGTAATACCCAGCTTTTAGGAATGGTAATTGAAAAAGCAACAAGCGTAAAACTATCAGATTATTTAAGTAACAGTTTTTGGAGACCTCTGGGTGCCGAAAATGAAGCTTTTTGGCAATTAGATAGCGAAGAAAGTGGTTTAGAAAAAACCTACTGTTGTGTTGCCAGTAATGCGCGTGATTTTGCGCGTTTTGGAAAATTATACAAACAATATGGTAAATGGAATGGAAAGCAACTTTTAGATTCAGCTTTTATTGCAAAATCTATAACACCGCGTTTTGCAGCAAGCCCTGAATACGGTTATGGATGGTGGCTTGCAAAACATAATAATAAAGATATTTTTTATATGAGAGGGCATCTCGGTCAAATGGTTATTGTTATTCCTCAAGACGATGTTATTATTGTTCGTTTAGGTCATAGAATTGAAATACCAAAAGATATGAGCAAGGATCCACATTCCCCAAATTTTTACACGTATATAGATGAGGCTTATAAAATGTTAGCTGCAAGCAAACCAAAGTAAGCGAAATAAAATTTGAAAAAGTACAACAACCATAAAACTGAAATCCAACTATTAAAAGCATCTGTTTTAGGTTTCAATGGGATTAATCCCATTGGATTCAAAAACAATATAAACAATTATGATTAGTAAATTAAATTTAGAAAACATCTTATTTCTGGACATAGAAACCGTTCCAGAAACACAGCATTTTTCTAATTTAGACACAACCAAACGAGAACTTTGGGAAGCTAAATCGCAATACCAACGCAAAGATGAATTTACTGCTGAAGAGTTTTATCCAAGAGCAGGAATTTGGGCAGAGTTTGGGAAAATAATATGTATTTCGGTTGGCTATTTTACATTTCAAGAAGATAAACGCACCTTTAGAACGACTTCGTTTTCTGGTGAAGAAATAAAAATATTAAAAGATTTTAAAGCCCTACTCATTTCACATTTTAGTCAAGCCAAGCATCTGCTTTGTGCTCATAATGGAAAGGAGTTCGACTTTCCATACATTGCAAGACGCATGATAATAAACTCAATCGAGCTTCCTTATAAACTCAATTTGTTTGGTAAAAAACCTTGGGAAGTACCTCATCTCGACACTTTAGATTTATGGAAATTTGGAGATTATAAAAGTTATACTTCTTTAAAATTGTTAACTAATGTGCTTGGGATTCCTTCACCAAAAGATGATATCGATGGTAGTGAAGTATATCGTGTTTATTATGAAGAAAACAATATTGATAGAATTATTAACTATTGCGAAAAAGATACGATTGCAGTTGCACAAATATTCTTACGCCTTCGTGGTAATGATATCCTGACAGATGAGGAAATAATTCACATTTAAAATTAAGCTTCCGAAAAAATTATAGCTTTATACTTTTTAGAAAACTTTCTGTTAAAAAACTTATGAATGTTATTTAGAATCGATAAGCAGGTTATGGTAAATTTGAAATAACATTCATAAGTTAAATTCATGATAGATTTAGGAATTCTATCTGACTAATTTGGGGACTGCTAATATGAAACATTAAATTAATATATCAGCTTAAAAGCATAAATAATCGATGAAATACATTAAATTTTAACATTTAACGATAATTTGTGAAGTATTTCTCAATATTAAAATTAAGCATACTCAACGCATTTAGGTTTTCTGAAATTTTGACGAACTTGGTTTTTTCTTTGTCAAGGCAAAATTTTCAAGCATAGTCGTAGCTACGGTTTAAAATTTTAACACAGGAAAAGGAAAAAGAAGGAGTGAAAAACCAAAAAACTATGTGTATTAAGTATATCAACTCATTTCAGGAATATCTCCCTCAATAATTAAAGTTCCTTCGGTTGCATTTTGTATCTCTTCAACCGAAACTCCCGGAGCACGTTCCAAAAGTCTAAACCCGTTTTCAGTAACATCCAATCCAGCAAGGTTAGTGAC
>JADFSQ010000191.1 GCA_022560715.1 Bacteroidota bacterium | reverse complement strand
TAATATAGTGTCATGTTGAAGATGGTGATATTGATAGGGTAATTCTCGAAATAATGTTTCGGTCATTGGACATTTTTTAAATGCAAAACATAATTTGCAAATTCTCCCTCTATATTTTTATCTTCTGAATCAAATGTAATGATAAATGAAGTGTCTTCTTCAGTGAAAGTAATTTTTGTTTCTTCTTTAAAATCTTGTATTGCGGTTTCAATAAATTCTTTTTTAGGTTAAGTTAGATTAAGTGATAAGATTTAAAAACAAAGCTATTTTTTTATTAAATGTTTTAAGTTCTTGGCTTATAATTGGTGGAACCCAATATTTAGAATCTTTATACAGCGAAAACGGGAACTTTACAAACGCTTTTAAATCTTTTTTAGAATGTACTTCTTTTACTATAATCATAAATAAATCTACATTAATCTACTATCGTCATTAAAATCTTCTTGTTTCCTTTTTGATTTCTTCTTCTTTTACTGCCTCTGGATTTTCGTTTTGCTTCATCTTTTGCAGAGCTCTTGTTGTCTATCTCTTTATCTTTATGAAAATCAAAACGATACGATGCGCCAAAATTAACACTAAAAACGGAAGGTGTGTCTTTTGTGTTGAAGGTGACAGCAGTATCTAACTGAAAATCTTTACTTAATAGATATGCACCTCCAAATCTAATTAAATTATCGGCATAGAAATCACTACTTATACCATGAGCTTCACCAAAAACAACCCATTTTGGATCAAACGAATGTGTTAACGTAAGTATGTATTGAAAATCGGATTGATCAGTACCAATTCTGTCTTTTATTAAATTTAATACAAAAACCCAACCTCCAGCAAAATTATTTTGTGTAGCAATCATGATTTTTGGGCTTATGCCTTCAACACCTGGAGCAACATAAGGATTATTTTTTGTATCAAAATTTACTCCTGCAAAAACAGCAACGGCAGGAATCAATGATTTCCATTTAAAACGATGATTGGCTTTCCAACTGTATAAGTTGGGTTTGTCTTCTTCAGCATTTTTATAAGGGTCAAAAACCAAATATTTTGCTCCTATAGCGAATGACTTAAAATTACTACGTTTATTTTCAACAGAAATTGTAGAACGGTTATCTGTAAAAGTGTCATTTTGGTAAGTACCTTGAATATTAATTTCTAATTCAGATAACAATAAGCCATAGCGTACCGTAAAGTCAACACCAAATCCTGACACCTCATAGTTTAGCGGTGTGTGTGTTTCTTTAAGAATATAAGGACCAACTTCAAGTTGTACAACATTAGTACCTACAGCAAATGCACTACTGGAGACTCCAGGGCGATTGGAATTAATAACTTCGGTATATTGGCTAAAAGCGTTTGTAGAAAAAACAAGGCATACAAATAGCAGTAAATAGGTTTTTATAGATTTCATCTTTGGTTTGTTATTCATCAAATATAGATATTTTAATAATTTTTTATGAACTTTAGACGTTTTTTAAGTTGCAGGAATTGTATTTTTGAAAAAATATTTTTTTCATGTTGCAATACGCTTCATTTGTTGGTTTTATAAGAACCATTCTAATTATAATGATGATTTGGTATGGTATAAAAATCTTGTCAAGATTATTTGCGCCATATTTTATGCGTTTTGTTGTAAAAAAAGCAGAGCAAAAATTTGGGCAGCAATTTAATCAGCAGCAAAACAGACAGCAACCACAACAAGAAGAAGGAGAAACCACTATTGACAAAACTCCTAAACAAACTAAAACTTCAAATAATAATGTAGGTGAATATGTAGATTACGAAGAAATTGAATAATTCGTAAAATGCTTTTTGTTGTTTAACTAATTATTTAGTACTTAAAGTGTGCTAACCTGCCTGACGGTAGGCAGGAGTTATAAGTACTTAAAGTTGTTCAAATATAAAAAAGCTGTGACATTAGTAGATTAATATGGCTTACCCAATCAAGTTGAATATAGATATTTTTACAAAAAAAGCATAAACAATTTTAAAAGAAGTTATAAAGTTTAATTTCAGTTGAAAAGTATTCTCCCTTTAGTGACTCTAAATACTTATAACTTTAGGCACTGAATAATTACATTTTTAGTATAATTAGTATAGCGTTAAAAAAAATATGTTTATTTTTCACATTCATAGGTTTAACATATTTGCATGCAGTTTTCAGTAAAAAAAATTCTTCCTCACTTATTGGTTTTTATAGGTTTTATAATACTTTCATTAGCTTATTTTAACCCGGTTTTAAAAGGGAAGCAAATTTTTCAGAGCGATATTAAGCAATATATCGGGATGGCAAAACAGCAAAACGATTTTAGAACTGATACAGGAGAAGAAACCTATTGGACAAATAGTGCTTTTGGTGGCATGCCAACCTATCAATTGGGAGCACATTATCCACATAATTATATTAAGAAATTAGACTTAACACTACGATTTCTGCCACGACCAGCCGATTATTTGTTTCTGTATTTTATTGGTTTTTATATTTTACTTTTAGTACTTAAAGTAGATTATAAATTAGCAGCTCTTGGTGCTTTGGCTTTTGGATTTTCTACATATCTAATTATAATTCTTGGTGTTGGGCATAATAGTAAAGCACATGCAATTGCTTATATGCCGTTGGTTTTAAGTGGGATATTACTCACGTTTCAACGGAAATATATTGCTGGATTTTTACTAACTACAATAGCTATGGGCTTGGAGTTAGTTGCTAACCATTTTCAGATGACCTATTATTTGATGCTGCTAATCATTGTTTTGGGAATTGCCTATTTGATTGATGCGTATAAGAAAAAAGAAATACCTCATTTTTTCAAATCTGTCGTGATTTTAGTTACAGCAGTAGTATTGTCTATTGGATTAAACGCTACAAATATTTTGGCTACGCAAGAATATGTTAAAGAAAGTACGCGAGGTAAAAGTGAGCTTACAATTAATCCGGATGGTACACCAAAAGAAATATCCAGCGGATTGGATAGAGCTTATATTACTCAATACAGCTATGGCATTTTAGAAAGTTTCAATCTTTTTATTCCAAGATTTATGGGAGGCGGAAATGGAGAAAATGTAGGAAAAGATTCAAATACCTATGACGCATTCATAAAGTTAGGCGCAAGTCCAACACAAGCTTTACAAGAAGCTAAACACGCTCCAACTTATTGGGGAAAACAACCAATTGTGGAAGCTCCAGCTTATGTTGGCGCTATTATATTATTCTTGTTTGTTTTTGCCTTGTTTTTGGTTAAAGGACGTTTAAAATGGTGGTTAACAGGAGGTGTAATACTATCTTTATTATTATCCTACGGAAAGAATTTTAGTTTATTAACCGATTTATTTATTGACTATTTTCCACTCTACAATAAGTTTAGAGCAGTAAGTTCTATTCAGGTGATATTAGAACTATGTATTCCAATACTTGGAATTTTTGGTTTGGTAAAACTGTTTAATGCAATTGTAAAGGATGAAGAAAAGTTAAAAGCCTTAAAATACGCAACTGCTATAACCGCAGGACTTTCCATTATTTTTTTACTGTTTAAAAATTCACTGTTTAATTTTGTGGGGAATAGTGATGGTTTGTATATCCAAAATTACGGGCAAGATTTTATTGATGCTGTAAAAGCAGACCGAAAGGCAATGTTTACAAGTGATACCTTAAGAACTTTAATTCTTGTGTTGCTTTCGGCAGGAACGATTTGGATGTATTTAAAGAAAAAATTATCCGAAAAACTGGTTGTTGTTGTTTTTGCAGTACTTATGCTTTTCGATTTAGTTGTAGTTGATAGACGTTATGTTAATAACGATAATTTTGTATCTGCATTACAAATTAAAAAACCTTATCAAGCTAATGTCGCAGATTTAGAAATATTACGGGACACGACTCATTTTAGAGTGTTAGATTTAACTTCTAATAACACAAAAGCATCCTATTTCCATAATTCGTTAAGTGGTTATCATGCTGCAAAATTAAAGCGATACGATGAATTGTTCGATTTTTATATTTCCAAAAATCATCAACCAGTTTTAAATATGCTCAATACTAAATATATAATTTTTCAAGGAGAGGATGGTAAACCAATAACTTATAATAATCCAGACGCTAATGGAAATGCTTGGTTTGTTGAAGAATTAAAGTTGGTTAATTCTGCAAATGAAGAAATTAAAGTTTTGGATAGCTTAAATACAAAAAAACAGATTGTAATGTTGGCTAATTGTGACATCGTTGAAGATACTTCTAATAATTATGAATTTGTTGTTGATTCAACAACTTCAATAACTGTAATTGAATATAAACCGAATTATTTAAAATATCAATCAAATAATAACAATGAAGGTTTTGCAGTATTTTCAGAAATATACTATAAAGATGGTTGGCAAGCATATATTGATGGTAAAGAAGCAGAACATATAAGAGTAAATTATACATTAAGAGGCATGGAAATACCAAAAGGAAATCATACCATAGAGTTTAAGTTTGATCCTCAAGTAATAAAAACAGGAAGTTCTATTGCTTTAGGCAGTTCAATATTGGTTGGACTATTATTATTGGGAGGATTATTTTACAAGTTTAAAAGACCTCACAGGTTTTGAAAACCTGTGAGGTCTTTTTGAAATAAAAGATTTTAACCTGAATAACAGGAAGCTTATAAATTTAAAACTGAACTCCTGCTTTTGTAGGAGTGACATGAATGTCAAAAAAAGCACTTATAATTACTTATTATTGGCCACCAGCTGGTGGTCCAGGAGTACAGCGATGGCTAAAATTTGTAAAATATTTAAGTGAGTTTAACATAGAGCCAATCGTATATATTCCTGAAAACCCTAATTACCCAATCGTTGATGACAGTTTGGTAAATGAAATTCCAAATAGTATTACTATTTTAAAGCAACCCATTAAGGAACCTTACGGATTTGCAAAAATATTTGCCAGAAAAAGTTCTCAAACCATAAGTAAAGGCATTATTCAGGAACA
>JADFSQ010000190.1 GCA_022560715.1 Bacteroidota bacterium | reverse complement strand
TACAAAATGCATAGGTGAGTTTCAAGCGATTATATAGTCACTCTTTCTTATTTTATAAGCAATAATAAAAAAACTCATGAGTTTTCCTATTTTAGAACTGTAAAACTCTTGCACCTTAAATGAAATATTTTCATCAGCGAAGAGTTCTTTATCATAATCAAAAGTGTAGAATGTAATCATATTATTTTTTTCCTGTAAAAATTTTGATAAAATAAGGAGGTATAAACCTCCTCCAATTAATAATATAATAAGTGGCAGACCCCAAACAAAAGATGCAAAGTCTGCGATAAGTTGATCCAGTTTATCCATAGAATTAATTAGTTAGTTGAAGTTATAAATGTAATAAAGAACTTGAACTTATCCCTAATTGTTGAAAAAATATTGATAGAAAGGCATTAAATTTTAGGATTAAACTTATACCCAACACCACTAATGCTAACAATATGTTTTGGGTTTGAAGGTGACTTTTCAATCTTTTTTCTGATATCCAGTATAAAATTGTCAACAGTCCGTGTTGTAGGCACTTTGTTATAGCCCCAAACCTCGTTCAATAAATCATGCCTATGAACAACTTCTCCTTCGTTTTGGATAAAGTATTCTAAAATTGAAAATTCCTTTTTTGTAAACTGTATTTCTTTTCCATCGACAAAAATCTCCATTTTTTTAAAATCAATTGTTACATTTCCAAAAGTGTATTTCTCTAATTTTTCTTTTACCGGATATGCCCTTCTTAAAATTGCTCTTATTCTGGCAAGTAATTCAGAAATACTAAAAGGTTTAGTAATATAGTCGTCGGCACCATAGTCCAAACCTGCTATTTTATCCATTTCGGAGCTTCTTGCTGTGAGCATAATAATTGGAAGTAATGGTTTTTCTGTTTTTACCTTTTTACAAATCTCAAATCCATTCATTCCCGGCAGCATAATATCAAGAATTACTAAATCGAAAGTTTTTTCAAAGATCAGATTTATGGCAACAGTTCCATTGGTGGCTGTACTAACATCGTATCCTTCAGAAATTAAGTTGTCTTGTAGTCCCATAAGGATACTTAAATCGTCTTCAACCACCAATATGTGTTTTTTCCTATTCATGATATTAAATTTAAAACTATGGTAAATTTACTACCCTTTCCCAGTGTGCTTTCAACAAGTAATTTACCATTTTGAGCTTTTATAATATCCTTGGTAACTGTTAAGCCTAAACCGGTACCGCTAGTTGTTTCGTTTTCTTTTAAATTCACTCTATAGAATTTTTCAAAAATACGTTCTAATTTATCCTTTGGAATTCCTATTCCGAAGTCTTCAATTTCTATAAATATTTTTGTTTCTTTTTTTATTAATCGGATTATTAATTTCTTTGTATCAACTGAATACTTAATAGCATTACTAATTAAATTAGATAATGCTTGTTTTAAACCTTCAGGATCTACTTTAGCCCAAACGTCTTGTTCTATTTCAATAATTACCTTAAAATTACTTATTTCCAACCAATAATTCATTTCCTCTATTGTTATATTTACAAGGTCGGTAAGGTTGGTTTCTTTAATTTGATAGATTAATTTATCATTTTCCTTTCTAGAGAATTCAAGAATATTATTAATCATCCTTTTCAGTTTCTCACTTTCTTTAACTATAACTTTTGCATATCTGTTTAAATCTATATCTGATTTAATTCTTCCTAATAAAATAGAATCAGCAAACATCTGTATAGAAGTCAAAGGTGTCTTTAATTCATGGGTGACATTAGAAACAAAATCGGCTCTTAACCGTTCCATTTGTTTCTCTCTTTTTACATTTTGCACCAAAAGAATTAACCCAAAAGACATTACCCCTAATAATAAAACAAACCCAATACCGTAAAGCATTTTTCTCTTTAACACATATTCATTTACAATATCCTCATTTTTTAATGAAATTTTAATTTGATGCGAATTAAAAATAGGTGAAAATTCTGAAAAGTTAATCAAATCACTATTCGATAAATAGTTCTGTCCATTATAATTAACCAGTTCAATTTGGTTTTCAAATCTTGTTTGATTCTTGATTTGTTGCTGCTTTACCAGATCAAATAATTCTTCAAGGTCTATAGTAAACCCCACAGGATTCAAGCCGGTTTTATTAAATAACAACACTTCATCCGTAATACCGGATACCGGTTTTAACATATTATAATTCCCGATTGGAAAATCTACTGCTTTTAAATTTTCCCCATTTAAAAACTCCTCTATAGGCGTTTTATAATTATTTATTAATGTTAAGTAATCGGATACATGGTGGACTAATTCCTCGATTTTAAGAATATCCTTATTTTTTTCTATTTGTGCTGTCCATTCTAATATCCGAGCCAACAGATCTGAAGTACTGTAGTTAAGTGGTATTTTACCATCAGACAAATCGGATAAAAATAATTTTAGAAGCTTTTGTATTTCTATATTTTTTGAAGGATCATTTATTTTTAATAACTGATTTACCGAAAAATAGGCATACGGAAATCCAGACGCATTCGTAGTATAGCTAAACTCCAATAAAATTTTAGAATACATTTTAAACGCTTTCTCGTTCATGCCCAATTTTAAATAGAGCCTTGATACTGCGTTAAAAACATAAGTAGAGTCTGAGGCATTTTTTGCAGTTTTTAGGGCAGATAAATAATTTGCTTCTGCGGTATTATAATCCTTAACAACAAATTCGTTTTGCTGAGCAATTTTAATTTTATTTAAATAGATTAAAGGTGAGTTTTCTTTTTTAACACTGCTATTTGCAAATGTAAAATGGGGCCATAAAAAAACCCCATTCTTATTCATTACAATAGCTTGTTTAATTTCTGGAATAGCATCCGTGTTTTTAAACCAGTGCTTATTAATAAGAGAATCTTTTTTAATAAGCCTCTCGAAAGTGGCAACCAATTCTTCCATTTTATTTTGAAAATCGGTTGAAAATTGCTTTGCTAAATCACGTTGCTCTTCCGAAATTTTCTTTTCGGTCAATTCCCTATATGTAGAAATATTATTAATACTTAAATAAACAAGTACGCTTCCTAAAATAATTACAGTTAGGAAAAAAATAACAATCAACTTGGACTCTTTAGTAAAAAAATTAATCACTAGAACCGAACTAAATTAAACTTGTTATTGCTAATTTACGATTAATAACCCAAACAAATCAATCCTTTAAAACACCCTCTAATTTCCATAATCCTCCATTTTGAAGTATTACTTCAAGAGCCATGGTACTACTACTATAATCAAAAACTATATCCCTCACTCTCCTCACTTTAGCATCTGGAAAAGTGTCCTTTAAATTAATTATTGGTTCAAGGTCTCCTCCTTCAGCAGATACACGCATTATTGTACTATTTTCATAATTTATAAAATATAAATTTTTATCATTAGAGTCCCATCCAATTAATCTGATAAAATAATTCTTTCCTTCCAAGCTAACAATTTTCTTCAGTTTCCCACCAGATACTGGTTTAACATATACTTCATTCCAATTATCATTAAAGACGTAGGCAATTTTTGATTCATTGTTAGAAAACTTAAAAAATTCCATTTCTTTAGAATTGGTATATATTACCGTATTCTTTTTAGATTTAATTTCAATCTTATTAATATTTTTTCCGTCAGTACTTAAATAATAGATGCTTTTACCATCCTTAGAAAACACATGAGCCGTACCTGTTGATGGGCGATCAGTATACTCCTTACCCTCGGGTATCACTATAATTGGCTCTATTTCTTTAGTTTCAATATCATAGACAAAAACCGCAGAAATAATATTTTCTTTTTCTTTTTTTCGTCCCAGAATTAATAATTTCTTTCCATCTGGTGACCATTGTGGTTTTAGATAATACGCATACAACCTAGATACTCTGTACATATATATATCTGTATCTTTAACCTTTCCTGTTTTGGTATCATAAATGCTAATTGTAAACGGACGCCCTATTTTTTCGTCATCAGCATACAGACTATTTTTAACAAATGCAATATAACGCCCATCCTTGGTTATTGCAGGAGCTGTGTTTTGACGCACATTTAAATAAGAAATTATTGTTGAGGTATTTATTCTTGTGGGAGCAGAAAGATTCATGTTTACCAAATGAATATCTATTCTCCAATCTAAAGTACCATAATAGAAAAATCCCTCAGGAGTTAATCCTATTATATTAATTAAATTTCCTAAACTCCCTAAGTTAGTTTTAACCAATTTTGGAATCCCAACAGTATTTCCTTTCTCCATTCTAATTTTCCATAGACCATTAGATCCATTACGATCACTTATAAAAAGTATATTTTTCCCATCTGAAGTCCATAGGGGTTCAAAATCGAATGTTGCACCATTTACAATTTTTTTATCAATCTTACCATCCATAGATATTAAATAAATGCCATTATGTTCAGAGCCTCTGGATTGGTACGTGGAATACACAATATATTTATTGTCGGGAGAGATGTCCATTTTCTTCATAAGACCCTTAAAAGATTTTAAAACCCTTATACTGCTATCATTTACTGTAAGTATTACTATTTGTTTATCTAATGTGCCTACAATATATTTCCCATTGGAAGACCATGCAAGAGGAGTAAGAGCTTTACTTCCTTTTAGAACAACTTTGTCGTTGGTACCATCTATATTTGCAATATGAAATTCATCCCTTTCCCCTTCCCCTTCATCATCAACCCAATAATAAGCAAATTGCTTTCCGTCTGGAGACCAAACAGGAGAGTGCACGTGTTTTGAAGGGCTTTTCCAGGTACCAACTTTTGATACAACCCGGTTTGTGCCATTATGCAAGTCATGAAGGTTTATTGCTGTCGTTTCATGACTTTCATTATTCCAATCAATGTAAAGTATATAACGTCCGTCTTTAGATAAAGTGCCAAAATTGACTTCTCTATCGGAAAGCAAAATTTGCGTAGAGACTATACCCTCATTTTTCGTAATGATATTTAATGTTTTTAA
>JADFSQ010000189.1 GCA_022560715.1 Bacteroidota bacterium | reverse complement strand
TTTTGTTATAAAAATTACTTGTTCTGGTGTTAATCTCTCTATGTCTTTTAAATCTTCGGAACTAATTTTATTATAAATTACTTCTTGGTAAAAAGTATTCCAATAAGGTTTTTCAGTTCCATCAGGAAAACGGATTTTTAATATTGGCAAACCTGGTTTTCGCATAAACAATTTATCAAAAAATTCCTTTTTAGGAATAACTATTCCGTCCTCGTTCTTTTCACCATTTTTTGACCAAAAGGCATTCCAATCAATAAAAAAATCTTTGTATTTAGATTGCTCTCCATATTGTAATACATCTTGAAATTGAGGAGACGCTACCGAAAGATGGTTTAACACAATATCAAACTTTAACATGATATTTAGTTTCTCAAGTTCTTTTAAATCTTTTTTGGAAACTAATTCTGTATTCAAATTATAGTCAATAATTGAAAATCCTCTATCTAAATCACTATTAAAAAAGGTAGGCAAAATATAAAATAATGAAAAAACATTTTTAAATTCGGATCTTTTTAAAACCGAAATTATATCGCTAAGGTTCTTACCAATACTATCAGGGTAAGCATTAAGCATCACTCCATTAGGAATTTTATTATTAGAATTTGTGGTATGCATTTCCTTTAACATCATCTTTACTTATTAACTCATAATTCTTACCAACAACTCCTTTAACAAATCGCCTTGCGGTACTGCGTTTGCACCTACGCCTTTACTTTTTACATCAAACTCACGTAAAGTAGAAATAACCTGACTTACTTTTTTCATTGGGTAATTACGTGCTGCACTTATATATTCATTTACAAAATAAGGGTTAATTCGTAATGCAGAAGCCACACTTCGTGACGATTTATCATTCAAACCATGATAATACAACAACTGTGAAAAGAAATTAAACAATAACGAAACCGTAACTACCATTGGGTTACTTCTTGGGTTATCGCCAAAATATTTTGCGATTTGTTGTGCTTTAAGCACATCTTTATTTCCTACAGCTTTTCGTAACTCGAAATTGTTATAGTCTTTACTTATGCCAATATTTTCTTCTATCAGTTCGGGTGTAATCTGGCTTCCCTTGGGTAAAATAATCTGCAATTTTTCCAATTCGTTATTTATCTTACTTAAATCGGTTCCTAAAAACTCAACCAACATTTGTGCAGCTTTTGGCGTTATAGAATCGTCTTTTGGTGACAAAACACGACGAATCCACTCGCCAACCTGATTTTCGTAAAGTTTCTTACTTTCGTAAACAACACCAATCTTCTTTATAGTTTTATAAAGTGCTTTCCGCTTATCAATTTTTTTGTACTTGTAATTAACAACCAAAACTGTTGTTAGCTGTGGATTGGAAGCATAGTCAACTAACTTTTCAATAGTTCTCGATAAATCTTGAGCTTCTTTAATAATAAGGACTTGGCGTTCTGCCATCATAGGATAACGCTTGGCATTGGCAACAATATCTTCTATGGTAACATCTCGACCATACAAAACCATTTGGTTAAAACCCTTTTCTTCTTCCGAAAGGATATTTTGTTCTATAAAGTCTGAAATCTTATCTATATAATAAGGTTCTTCTCCCATTAAAAAGTAAATGGGCTTTATAATACCATTCTTAATATCTGTTACAAGTTGTTTAACTTCGTCCAAAATAAATAAAATTTCAATTTTAAAATTCTAAATTCCAAAATTTAACTCGCTTGGAATTTGTTATTTGAGATTTGAAAATTAACTTTGATAAATTTAAAGTTTGTTAATGCAAGAACTAAATTTTCCAAAGTTTTCGTTCCGATTCAAAAATAGCGAAAATAAAATTTCTATTTTCGATGAAATTCGTAAAAAATTTGTGATACTCCAACCCGAAGAATGGGTGCGCCAACATTGTGTGCAATATTTAATTCAAAATAAAAAATATCCTAAATCATTAATTAATGTTGAAAAAGAGATAAAAGTAAACGACTTACGAAAACGTTATGATATTGTTGTTTATAATAATAACGGAAGTATTTATTTAATTATAGAATGCAAATCGCCAAAAACTAAAATAAACCAAAACACTTTTGACCAGATTGCGCGTTATAATTTAACGTTGAATGCTGACTATTTAATGGTAACAAACGGATTAAATCATTATTATTGTAAAATGGATTTTGAAGCAAAACGTTATGAGTTTTTAAAAGATATTCCGGAATACAATTTTAAATAAAAGCTAAAAATGAACACAAATAGAATATTTTGGTTAGGTATACTTGGTGCTGTTTTTTTAATTGTACCAATGATATTAGGTGGTTTATTGATACCAAATTACAATCATGTAAGTCAGTTTATTAGCGAAAGTTATGCAATAAGCACTCAATACGGAATCTATTTAAGAGTTTTTGGATATATTCCAAGCGGTATTTTTATAACTTTATTTGCTTTTTTTGCATTAAGAATCTTGCCAAAATCTAAATTAACATCCATTGGGCTTTTAGGATTTGGAATATTCTATGGTATTGGCACAATAATGGTCAGTATATTTCCTTGTGATGCAGGTTGCAATAAAGAATTTATAGACACTAGCTTATCACAACATATTCATAATTTATTTGGTGCTTTTATTTATTTAATCACACCTGTTTGTTTAATTTTAATAGGTATTAAAGCCAAAGATTGGATTAATGGCAAAAGCATTTCCACTATATCAATTTTATGCGGAAGCATTGCAGTACTATTTGTTATGATATTTATGAGTAGTTTAGAAGGTAATTATATTGGATTATACCAAAGAATTATAGAAGCTTCTATTTTATTTTGGATGGTAAAGCTTGCCTTTTACATCAAAAACTATAAACATCAATAACATCAATTTGAAAACTGCAATCGTCATATTGAACTGGAACGGAAAAAAATTGCTTGAGCAATTTATACCTTCTGTTATTTTACACTCTAAAGAAGCAGCAATCTATGTTGCAGATAATGCATCAACAGATGATTCTGTTAATTTTATAAAAAGCAATTTTCCCAGTGTTCAAATTATTCAGAATACAGAAAATGGAGGATTTGCTAAAGGTTATAACGATGCTTTAAAAGATATTGATGCTGATATATTCTGCTTACTTAATAACGATGTGGAAGTGACTGAAAACTGGCTAATTCCTATTGTTAGTACATTTAATAGCGAACCAAACACAGTAATCATTCAACCTAAAATTTTAGATTATAAACGCAAAGCCTATTTTGAATATGCTGGAGCAGCTGGAGGGTTTATAGATAAATATGGTTATCCTTATTGTCGTGGACGTATTTTTAATACCATTGAGAAAGATGAAAACCAATACGATAAAATAAGCGATATATTTTGGGCTTCGGGAGCCTGTTTTTTTATAAGAAAAAACGCTTTTGTAACACTAAACGGGTTCGACGAAGCATTCTTTGCACACATGGAAGAAATAGATTTGTGTTGGAGAGCAAAAAATTTGGATTACGACATAAAATATATAGGAACTTCAACTGTTTTTCATCTTGGTGGAGCAACACTAAATAATACGAATCCAAAAAAAACCTACCTCAATTTTAGAAACTCGTTATTTATGCTAACTAAAAACCTTCCTAAAGGACAGGTATTTTACATCATATTTATACGACTTTTTTTAGATGGAATAGCTGGAATACAATTTTTAATAACCGGAAAATTTTATCATTTCATAGCTGTTATAAAATCTCATTTTAGCTTTTACATGTTTTTACCAAAGTTATTGAAACAACGAAAAACACTTCAGCAACAAAAAAAATACTATCAAACGACATCTATAGTCTGGTCTTATTTCGTAGGTAATAAAAAGACATTTAATAGTTTATAAAACTGTTAGTAAAAGTTTTGTTAATACTCATTAAAACAAGTCTTTTTTATATATTTTTACCGTTAATGTCAATAACAAATTAATTACAAAAATTATGAAGAGAATCCTCCTATTCAGTCTTTCCACAATGCTCTTATTGAGTTCATGTGTATCCAAAAAAGAATTTGCCGCTCTTGAAGCCAGACAAAAAGAAACTAAAGATTTGCTAAATACTACAACCGTAAAGCTAAATATGTGTTTAACAGACGAAGCAGCAGCTTCAGCTCGTGCAAAAGCTTTAGAAGAACAACTCGCAGACATGCGAAAAACTAATCAGGATTTAATAGTGAGTAACAAAGACCTAACAATGTTAACTGCAAAAGGTGCTGATAATATTGAAAAAACTTTAGAAAGCATGAAGGAGAAAGACTTAAGAATCTCCAGATTACAAGATGCTATCTCCCAAAAGGATAGTGTTCTGTTAGCACTTGTTACCAGCTTAAAGAAAGAAATAGGCATCAACGATCCTGACATTGAAATAAATGTAGAAAAAGGAGTTGTTTATATTTCTTTATCGGATAAATTATTATTTAAAAGCGGAAGCTATATTGTAACGACGAGAGCTAAAGAAATATTAGCTAAAGTAGCTATAGTTGTTAATGGAAAACCCGATTTTGAATGTATGGTTGAAGGTCATACAGACAACAAATCCTACAATAATGGTGTATTAATAGATAACTGGGATTTAAGTGTAAAACGTTCTACATCTATTATTCGTATCTTACAAGAACTTGGCGTAAACCCAAGTCGTTTAATTGCTTCAGGTCGTAGTTATTATGTACCATTGGTAGATAATGATACGGCAGCAAACAGAGCAACAAACCGTAGAACCCGAATAATAATATTGCCTAGAATCGATCAATTTTATGATATGATTGAAAAAGAAATGAAAAATCTATCTACTGGTAATTAATTTTGCAAATTGTTATGATAAAGCCCAACCGAAACGTTGGGCTTTTTTATGAGTTGGGCGTTCCTCTACTTCGTAAAAACTTCGTAGAGTCAGGCTATCCACTATATCTTTTGCTTAGCAAAAGGATGCCGTTTTTATCCTTAACGCAAAATTTTAATGCAGTCTTGTTGCTTTCAA
>JADFSQ010000001.1 GCA_022560715.1 Bacteroidota bacterium | reverse complement strand
AACATGTTCTATCATTCCAATTATTACTACTCTGTCAAATTTCCCATTGGAGTCATCAATTGTCCCTTTTGCTTCCCTATAATCTTGAAGTCTTATTTCAACTGAAAGTCCTTTGCAATATTTTTTTGCAAACATCTGCCATATTAAAAACGGCATTTTTAAAGACTTTCTTTCCGTCTTGATAAAAAAAATGCTTTTTGTCTTTTATGGTTTGTTCGGTGGCTGGCTCTATGGATCCTCCTGCAGGTATTTGTAAATATTCTCGTCCCTCTCCATTGCTTCTCAAATATTCATCTTGGATGCCCAGACCTTCATTATTTGCTTCTAATAAAACTGCTCCAGCACCATCTCCAAATATGATACATGTTGCCCTATCGGTATAATCTATCATTGTGGAGTTTACATCTGCTCCTATTAAAAGTACTTTTTTATATTTTCCGGATTCTATATAGCTTGATGCGGTAGATAAGGCGTATAAAAAACTCGAACAGGCTGCATCTAAATCGTAACCAAAAGCATTTACAGCTCCTATTTGTGTCGCTACATATACTGCTGTTGCTGCTATTTGCATATCGGGAGTGGCAGTAGCTACAATTACAAGTTCTATTTCTTTTGGGTCTAAATTTGTTTTGCTTAATAAGTCTTTGACGGCTTGAATTGCTAAAAAGGAAGTGCCTTTATTTTTTTCTTTAAGAATTCGGCGTTCTTTGATTCCTGTTCTGGAAGTAATCCATTCATCGTTAGTATCAACCATCGTTTCCAAAATTTGGTTGGTTAATACATATTCTGGCACATATTTGCCTACAGCTGTAATTGCCGCTGAGATTTTACTCATATATCTTTTTTTGGTTTGAACAAAAATTGGTCAAAATTGACAAAAAACGTCAAAAAATCAACTAAAATGCTATGTTTTGTTCAAATATTGGGCAAAATAGGTAGTTTTCGACTTTTAAAAAAATTTTCATAAAAAAAATGCTCACTTGTGAACGTTTTAAATTATGCATGCATAATACTTATGCTAAATTTTCTTCTTTTTCAGTATTATCGATTAAAACCTGACCTCTGTAATAAAGTTTTCCTTCGTGCCAGTGAGCTCTGTGGTATAGGTGCGCTTCCCCAGTTGTTGGACACGTAGCAATTTGAGGTACTGTTGCCTTATAGTGAGTTCTTCTTTTGTCTCTTCTTGTTTTAGAGATTTTTCTTTTAGGATGTGCCATATTAATATTATTTATCCGTTAATAATTTCTTTAATGTATTCCAACGAGGATCTATATCCTGTGATGTTTTTTTATTTTTTAAGCTATTTGGACTTAACTCTTCTAATTTATCAAGTATTTCTGATTTTAATGTTCCATCTTCAATTCCTGGATGTATTCTTCTAGACGGCAATGAAAGCGCAATTAATTCGTAAATATACTGTGCAATATTAATTTCGTATTCAGAATGAGGAACAATTAAAATTTCTTCATTCTCATCATTATAATCATCTCCAAAATTAACAACCAAATCAAAGCTATTCTCAATTTCTTGATTATAAGGCTCATTGGTTAAGTCACAAAAAACATTAACTGTACCTATTGCCTTAAAATGCAATTCTAAAAGTGTTGGTTTTTTATTTAAAACAACACTAATATTTACATTCACACCATTAAACTCGTTAAATTCAAAATACTCAAAGAACTTTTTATCTATCTTATACTCAAAACAATGCTCTCCTAATTTTAATCCTACAAATTGTATTATATACTCTTTCAAAGGCTTCATCATCACAATTATTTCGAGCGTGCAAATATATAAAATTTTATTTACCTTATAATGGATATAAACAAAAAATGTCTATATCTTTTTTCTTTGCTTTTTTAAAACATCTACATTCAATTCTTCATGTATCTTCCTCATTTTAAAAATACTAACACCTGTAAATATTGCTTCTCTAAATGAGCTAATATCAGCTATCCCTTTTCCCGCAATTTCATAGGCTGTGCCATGATCGGGAGATGTTCTCACTTTATTTAATCCCGCCGTAAAATTAACACCATTCCCAAAGGACAATGTCTTAAACGGAATTAAGCCTTGGTCGTGGTAAGCGGCAATAATAGCGTCAAAATTTTTATAATTCTTTGATCCAAAAAAACTATCGGCAGCATATGGCCCAAAAACCAATTTACCGTTTTCCCTAATTTTTTTAAGCGTTGGTCGTAAAATAGTGTCGTCTTCATTTCCTATTACACCATTATCTCCTGTATGCGGATTAATTCCTAAAACTGCAATTTTTGGTTTTCGTATTCCAAAATCCTTTATTAGAGAATTATAAACGGTATCAATTTTAGATTCGATTAGTTCTTCTGTTATATTAGAGGAAATATCTTTAACAGGAACATGGTCTGTAAGAAGGCCAACTTTTAAAGTATCTGTTACCATAAACATTAAACTGTTGCCTTCTAATTCTTTAGCTAAATAATCTGTATGCCCTGGAAAATTAAATTTTTCCGATTGAATATTATGCTTATTTATAGGAGCTGTTACTAAAATATCTACTTTTCCAGTCTTTAATGCTTCTGTTGCAGCTATCAAAGATTTAATGGCATATTCGCCAATTTTAGGGTTTTCTTCTCCAAATTCAATTTTTACCTCTTCATTCCAAACATTAATAATATTTACTTTCCCGTGCTGAACTTGAGTAATATTGTGAATTCCTATAAAACTTAAAGTGCTTTCAAAATGTTTTTTTAAAAAATAAATAGTCTTTACTGATGCGAAAATAATTGGTGTGAAAAAATCTAAAATTCTATTATCCTCAAAAAGTTTAATTATAATTTCTCCTCCAATGCCATTAAGATCACCTATAGAAATGCCAACTTTTATTTTTTCTTCATGTCTCATTAAAAAATGATAGGTTTTGTTCGTAATTTTGATGTTACAAATTTAATTAAATAAACAGACAATATTATGTTTACTGGAATAATAGAAGATTTAGGTGTTGTTACTCATTTAAAACGCGAGTTGGACAACCTGCACATCACTATTAAAAGTAAAATTACTTCTGAATTAAAAATAGATCAGAGTGTGTCACATAATGGTGCCTGTTTAACAATTATCGACATTAAAAATGATGAATATACAGTTACAGCTATTAAAGAAACATTAAACAAAACTAATCTTGGAAGTTTGATGAATAATGATGTCATTAATCTTGAAAGAGCATTGAAACTTGGCGATAGACTTGATGGACATCTTGTGCAAGGTCATATTGACCAAACCGCTTCGTGCATAAATATCCAAGAAAACAATGGAAGCTGGATGTACACATTTAAGTACAACTCTAGTTTAGGAAATATTACTATTGAAAAAGGTTCTGTAACTATTAATGGTGTTAGCTTAACTGTTGTTAATTCTGAAAAAGACACTTTTAGCGTAGCGATAATACCTTATACTTACGAAAACACAAATTTTAATTCAATTAAACCTGATTCGATTGTAAACATAGAATTTGATGTTATAGGAAAGTATGTTGCAAAATTAAATGAACTAAAAGATTAGGATTGGCTTACTTTATAAGCTCTAATCTTTTTTTAATGCCGTACAAAATACCAAGCACCAAAACAAAAACAACCGCACCATCTACCGGCAACCCTGGAGGTGGAGGTGGCATAGGAGGCGGAGGGTTTCCACCTAACTGAGCTGTGCATACAAAACTTATTAAAACAAATAAGATTGAGGCAAATTTTCTTTTGTTTTGTATTGTCATTTTGCGTAAATGTATAAAAAAAAGCGAGTTAACAAAAAAATTAACGTGTTTTTAGATGAAAAAAAATCCATGAAGCGCACAAATATCCGACGAAATGTTATTAATCAATCTTAAAACCTAACACAAAGATAACGGAGTTTTTCTAAAAAAGTTAGATAATTTAGGATAGAAATTCTAAAATGCTATTTTTAAAAGGCTAAGATAAAACATTGTAAGTATTCGAGAGTCGTCAAACATAAAAATCTTAAAAAGGTAAGTTCAATTAATAAGTGCAATAGGCTATGGCGTTTGGTTGTTTGAATCAAGGTTAAAAATTTACGCACTTAATAAATTTAAATTCAATCTCTCGTTTCTTCTTTAGCATAGAGTTTTTTAGGATATTTATTCTACTTTTATTGTAATTAAACAACTGTAACCTGTTGTGCATTTTGAGTAAAACTATAAAGTGCTTATTTTTAATTCATCAACGATTTTTGTATTTTTTATATAGTTTGAGTTTAGTTATTTACTCCATATTTTTCTATAATAACTATGATTCTTTATTTAAAGGACTTAATTAAAATGATCGCAAATTTTAAAGGAATGATTATCAGAAACAGGGTTGCTCATGCAAATTGATTCAAGATAATATAGAATTAAATTCATAGTTACTTCTGCTTGATCGCAAATATGTTTGTGAGTTAATGAAATCTTCGGAACTTGAGATGAATATTAACCTTAATTTGATTGAAAGAACCAAAGAAAATCCGACTTTACTTTCACGCATTCAACTGGCTCCTATTATTAAAAAAGGTGTGGTTGATTTTTACAAACAATCTAAAGAAGACTTAATCAATTTGAAGGAAGATATAAGAACTAAATTAATTGAAACATCCTTTCCATATAATGAGATAAATGATGAAAATAAAAAGGATATTAAAAAATGTCTGTCTATTTAAAAAAAACTGGACTTAATGATTGTGAGTGTAAAATGATAATCGATAAATTATAATATGTTAAACTAACTAATCCAAATGACTAAAGTATGAATTAACTGTTATTACACCTAATGCTTATAAAACATCATAACTGATTAAGTTGTCACGATATTGTCATGAGTTAACTTTTTCCATTAAATTTATCTGTACGTTAAGCCATAATAATGGAAGTAAATATTCGTAAAAAATTCAACTATTGGCCTTAAGTTATTAGTATGTCTTGCAGTTCTATAAATCATCTTCAAATGAGTGTTTTTTATTTTTCGTGCAACGTAGGAGTACGTACACTGGTGTATGTATTCCTATTTATATAGTCACTCGCAAATCTAATGGATTTTTAATGGAATCAAAACTACTTTTTGCCATATGAATATAAATTTCTGTTATTTTAGTAGAGCATCCAGTTTTTCTCTTAAAACAGATTCTGGTAACACACCATTAACCCGATCTACTATTTCTGCATCTTTCATAAAAAATAAAGCAGGAATACTTCTGATACCGAATTTAGCTGCAAGTTCACGATTTTGATCAACATTTACTTTTTGAATTTCGACCTTTCCTTTATATTCTTGAGATAATTTTTCTACCGTTGGTAATAATGATTGGCAAGGGCCACACCAATCAGCGTAAAAATCTAGTAATACCGGGTTCTCTTGACCCATTACGTTATCGTAGTCGGTAATGTTTTCTATTGTTTTCATAGGTTTTAATTTTAGTATTGATAAATAAATTTGTTAGGTCTAATAAATGAATTGCGTCTTTTACTATTCCATATTAAGCGTTTAGATCTGTGGAACACTTCA
The DNA here is from genome assembly GCA_022560715.1 of Bacteroidota bacterium. Classification (GTDB taxonomy): domain Bacteria; phylum Bacteroidota; class Bacteroidia; order Flavobacteriales; family Flavobacteriaceae; genus PRS1. The sequence goes on along the minus strand of JADFSQ010000001.1, from coordinate 16,589 downwards.
ATAGTTGAATGTGTTTCTTTTTTTACTTGTGTAGTTGTCATAATTGTTTTGTTTTAATTGATTAATTTGATACTACAAAGATGCAGTGAAATGGAGGGTATTTGATAGGTAAGTATTCCCGAGGACTTGGCAATTTCTCCTCTTTTAATAAAAAAAGTGCTAACGGAGTGTCAGCACTTTTGAAATTTGATGATCCCCTTTAAATATGGGGCTATATATGGGCATTGGTTTATTCAGGTTTTGACCAGGTTCTACCTTTGAACGCATCATCGACAGGGGTGTTAAACACATGATTAAAATAGTTGCTCATAGTTTTTATACCTATTCCTGTTATAACCCCTAGAATATGGTTTTCATTATATCCAGCATCTAAAAAGTCGTCAATCTCTTCTTGAGTTGGATTCCCTCTCTTTGCTGTCATAATTCTACTAAATTGGCTTAAGGCTTTGTACTTTACATCTTCAATTTCAGTATTGTTTCTAATAGCATCCGTAACTTCGGTTGGAACTTTACTCATCTTATCTGCAACAAAACTATGCGCTGCCATACAGTAATCGCATTCATTTTCAAAAGCTACAGATAGAAATATAATTTCCTGTTCTTGAGATGTAAATCCAGCGTTTTCTCTAAAACTTTTATAGGCATGACTATAGGAGTCTAAAAGAGCTGGATTGTTTGCCATTCCTCCATACATATTTGGAATCATTCCCATTCCTTTTTGTGCTGCTTCTAGCGTTACCCTAGATATTGCATCGGCGGTTTCAATTGTTTTTGGCGTTAATGCCAACTTTGTGATTGTATTCATAATTTTTATTTTTAATGATTACTTTAATACTACAAAAATGAGAAGATTACGAAGAGTTTTAGTGGGTGAGAATTCCCCAAAACTTGGCAATTATTCCTAATTAGATTTTTTTTTTGAAAACCGATGGGGAAACACCTTCTTTTTTCTTAAAAAATCGGCTGAAGGCTTGAATATCCTCAAACCCAATTTCGAAGGCTATTTCTTGGATTTGCAGATCGGAATAGCGTAAACGGCGTCTTGCTTCAAGCATTTTACGTTCCTGAATATATTGCAGCGGTGTTTTAGAACCGAGCTTTGAAAATATATTGGATAGGGTTTTTGGCGATTTGTAAAGCAGTTCGGCATATTCGGCAACCGAATGCTTGGTTTTGAAATGCTGCTCTACTAAAAAGTTGAAATCTCTAATAATATCCGACTGCTGGGTTTTATCAGGATACCGCTGCTGGGTTTTAAATAATCGGGTACATAAAATTAAATAGCGCTTCAGCATCATTTGCAACATATCAATTTGAAGGTTGTCTTTAGATTGCATTTCAATACTGAACATTTTCCAGAGAATTTCGAACTGTTCCAGATCTTCATCCGGAATTTGAATCACGGGCAATTGTGAGGCTCCAAAAAACAGAATGCCTTTACAACCTACTTCTTTATCGTGATCGATCACACAATAAAACGACCTGTTGAATCTTAAAAAGCGCGTGGTCTCTAAACAATTCACTTTAACTTTATGAAATTCGGTGAGAAATACGATCTGGTTTTTAGTAAACACATAATCTTTCCCATCGATGGTAAGTGCATTGTGGTCGCCTTCAAACCATAATACGATTAAGCTCCCCTCAACAATATCGTTAAATACACTGCAATCTTGACTTTCAAGAATTTTAAGCTGAAGGAATTCGTTTGTATTTCCAATAAATTTCATAACATTCGGTCAATTGATAAATACTCATTAAGGCGAGCATTTATGATTTACGAATATACTAATACCTTTTAAGCATTGAAGCCGATATATTAAATCATTTCTTTTCTCTATACCAATTTCAAAACTTATACCAATTTAATTTTGTAATGTCGTAAGATTGAATTGAATTAATTTTTACAAGATTGAGGCAAAATGTTTTAGCATAGCTTAAGTTATGGTCAAATATTTTAACGAAAATATTGTGAAAATTAAACAACTTCAATACGTCATTATGAACTTAAATTGGTATTAAATGGTATAAACTTTAGATTTATCCAATGCCAATAAAAAAAGGGACTGATCATTACAATCAGCCCCTTTCTGCTATCAATCAACTTAAACTAAATTAATTTCTTCCGGCACTCACGCCGCCATCGATATCCCAGATCGCTCCGGTAACCCATGCTGATTTATCTGAAAGTAGAAATGTGATGCTATTGGCAATATCCTGAGCCGTACCATTTCTGCCAATTGGGTGGAAACTATGAAAGCCTTCCAATGCTTTTTCAGCTTCTTCTTTTCCACCAAATACACCGTGATACACGGGGGTGTTTACCACAGCAGGAGAGACTGCATTTACTCTTATATTATAGTCGGCCAACTCCATGGCTAAGTGTTGGGTTAGCGCATGTAGTCCTGCTTTTTGCATGGAATATGCTGATGATGGGGTTGCTTTCACCGCTTGTTTTGCCCACATCGATCCTACATTTACAATGGCACCGCCATTAGTGTCCTTCATCTTTTTAGCTACTGCCTGTGTAATAAAGAAGAAGCCTCTGTTGAGATCTAAATATGAATTATAATCTTCTGTTGTATGTTCCAAAAATGGTTTTGGCGCAAAGATCCCTGATGCATTTACCAGGAAATCTAGATTGTCTAAGCCTTCAATTTTAGCGATCAATGTTTGCACATCATTGGCATCTGTGATATCAATACGATGTTTGATGAGGTTTTCGGCGTCTGCTACCTTGTTGACATTTCTACCTACTATATGTACGGTAGCGCCAGCTTCTAATAAGGTATTTACTGTGGCATTCCCGATGCCGCTTGTGCCTCCAATAATAAGGGCAGTTTTGTTATTAAATTCTTTCATGAGTAGTTTAGTGTTTGTGGTTTTTTAAATCTTCAGCCAATTCTTTAGTACTGTATACATGGCTAGAAATAAATCTGAAATTGGTTTGTGCAGCTGCGTTTCCATCATATCCAGGAACGATTGCCGATGCCGTTGCATCACCTACTACAGCTACTTCAAAGCCGTCTTCGATCAATTCTCTCATATGCGCTTCAACACATAAATTACCTGACATTCCTGCCAAAATCACCTTGTCAATTTTTTGTTTACGCAATTGTAAACTCAGATCGTTCTGTTCAGGGCCATAAATTTTATGTGGTCCTACAACGGTCACAAAATCCTTATCAATATATTTTTTATAGCGTTCTAAAAAGTCGGCACCTGAGCCTTCAAAGCCTTCTGTTTGCAATTGGTCACCTCTGTCGAACATATTTATTTTATGCATTAAGGTCTCTAAAGCGCCTTCAAACTTCCAATCGTGATCGTGTTTGTAGTAGTAATGTGGAGAAATAAATACTTTAATGCCATTAGCCTCTGCCAATTTGAATAAGGTCTCTATGTTTTCAACCGTATTATTTGCAGTCACGCTTTCGCCAACCATACCCCAGGTAACACCATTGGGACTTAAAAAATCGTTTTGAGGGTCGGTAATTACGATAGCTGTTGCGCCATCAATATCAAATCCGGGATCCGGTAATTGTGCAAATGTTTGTGTGATACTTACAATTGCTAAGGCAACTGTTAGGAATAAATTTTTCATTGTTTTTGTGTTTTAAATGTTTATAAATAATTTGATACCGCAAAGATGGGGTGCAAAGAAGGGACGTAGTTAGGTAGGGTTTCCTGAAGAGTTGGCAATTTTTCCCACTACTCTTGTTTTATAATTCTAGCCTAAAAAATGCACAAAAGTTAAAACATTTATTTAAACCCAGAATCTATTCGGTAAAATGCAGTGAATGCAGTTTTTACGTAGATTTTAAGCACAAAAAAAGCCTAAACTACAAATGTAATTTAAGCTTAAAAGTGGTCCCACATGTACTCATATATAGTATAGTAATGTGGAGTGTTATGGAGTAATACGGAGTAATTAGCTAACTATTTATCTTTCAAAACAGTAATATGGAGTAGTATGGATGTATAAAGGTTTGAGCATCGATTGAAAAATTATTAAAGGTCAATTTTATTGTCTAATCGTTTCTTTTCTATGTAGATATGTTCAGGATCCAGTACCATGTATTTTGGTTTTTGATCCAGCGTGATGGATACTATTTTAGTATCGCTATTAATTGTTATTGTTTCTATTAGTTGATCCTTCGAATCATATAGAGCTAAATCCAATGGATAATACATTGGTGTTCTCACTTCAGTTCCTTCATCATTCACTAAAAAGAATTTAGTTTTTATTTCCGCTTCAACTCTGAATATTCCGTTGTCTTCAACAACCTGAGCATTTTGTATACTGTGCTCGAAAAATGAGATGCTGTTGAACATTTTGTCAATCACAGGCAATAATGTATCTGGTGTAACCTCATTATAATAAGTCAACAAGTCTTTTGGAAGAGGGTATTCGTTTTGAAACTGATAGTGGTTAAAAAAACGTTTTAACGCTATGTTTACAGAGTCTTCTCCAACCAGTTTTGCTAAACTGTGCATCACTACACTTGCTTTTTGATAAGCAATATACATTTGGGAAGTGCCTAGTTGTTCGACATTTTCAGCAAGGGACAATTCCAAGTTTCTTTCATTTCCTCTACCTTTCAAGTATTCATTGGTACGCTGTTTTACCATTTTATTCACATACGTCTCTCCAAACATTTTCTTAGCGGTCATCATTGAAGTGTATTCACATAACGCTTCTGTCATGATGGTAGCACCTGGTACTTTTGCTGGCACCACCTGATTCAACCACCATTGATGGGCTATTTCATGAGATATTACCCATGCCAACGAATTTGGTTTATCAGCATTGCCTTTGCTATAATCACTCATAAAACCAAAATCAGAGGTGAGTGTAAGTATATTAGGATACGACTGTCCTTGGGTATAATAATTTGGAATTTCGGCAATTCGCATTTGTGAATAGGGATAGGAACCGAATGCTTCAGAAGCATAATCAAGGGTGTTCTTGGTCACATTGACAAGAAAATCAATGTTAAGATTGTGCGTTGGGTGATGATATACTTCAATATCAACACCATTGTGGGTCACTTTCTTAACGGTATATTTCCCTGAAGAAAATACAAAGATATTTTGCATTGGTTGCTCAGAAATATAGCGATAATAATTTCGATCATTTTCTGTCCATGAGTCAACTTGTTTGCCTGTCCCGGCAATTACCTGATTATTCTCAGTACTTATTATCGCTTCAAAATTAATCCAGTCCGCACCTGTGTTCAGCAAGTTTTTTGATGGGTTAGCATGCAAATCAATCACTTCTTGAAAATCGATTACTGACAAACCATTCTTCTTTCTTTTTTTCGGATTGCTCAATTGCATAAATTCATTGTATCCAATATAAGGCACATACTTGCCGGTATTGAAAAAAGTATTATTGAACATCATGCCATTAGTGAGCATGTTTAAGTTGTTGCCGCGAATTTTGAATCCTTTCTGATCATACTTTACATCAAAGTTTAATTGTGTAGTGTCTCCAGGCAATAGGGAGTTATCGAAAGTAAAAGTGTAAAAACCAAATTCATTGTCTTCATGAGTCATCTTCGCATTATCTACATATAAGTATTTAATGCTCATTTGTGATAGGTTTACATTCAGTTTGTTAATGATCTTATCAGTTTTATTCACCAAAACATAATGTCCCCTTATCTCCAATTCTATTTTACTAGGATAAAAATCAGCTTCCAGGAACACTTCTGTAATTATTGGTTGTGGCAGGTTGCGTTCTAGGCCATAATTAATTTCATATTGGGCTTTGTGCAGATCCATTTCATCCGAGCTCATACTTTTTCCCAACACCTCGGACTGATAATAAACATTGTATCCTGACGATATGATAAGAACAAAAACTACCATTATGGCTGCAAATGAATGTTTAGAAAATCGTATCATCTTGATGCGATCAATTAATCGTGTATTGGCACCTCTTCTCCATAGATAATATGTGATTAGGGAAAGCAATATTGCCCATGATAGCCAGTACATTTCCAATGACACCAATCGTTGTAAAAAATGGGCAAACCCTGCCATGTCGGTAAACGGTGTGGCTAATAGTAATGTATATGTCATTAGGAAGTTGCTGGTATTCATGCTTGTGTATTGCATGACGATTAAAAACAGTAGCATCCCAAATAAACCACTATACTTATTAGTCGCAATGACCTGAATAGCGAATCCTATTACTATCCAAGGTAGGTAGAGTAAAAAGTGCTTTACAAACATTGTTTTTAACAATAACCCTAATTCTAATTGTGTGAATCCTGATGAAATTTGGAATGTCACGCAAATCACAAACACAATGGACAGGTAAGTGACTAATACCGCCACCATTGAAAACATTTTACTGATTAATGGCATCCAATTTTTAGTAGGCAGACTATCAACTAAAATGTCAAATTTATATTGACGTTCTCTCCACACGGATTCAGCAGTAAAAAAAGCGATGATTAAAAAGACTCCAACAAATAAATTGATATCAAGTACATTAGTAATAAGGCTAGTATATGGGTAAACACTACTTCCAAAATTACTATCCATACCAGCTGAAAGTGCTGTAAATAGATTAAGTATTCCTAGCAAAGTGATAATCCACAATGACCTGTTCTTAAAAATCATGGCGGTTTCCATTTTCACCATAGTTGTTAACTGGACCATAATGGTTTTCAAATCAAATAGGGGCTTGATTCTTATTAGTGGTTCGCCCATTATCGACTTTTTAGTAGCATCATGGCTTCTTTTAGTTTTGCCTTTTTTCTGTTTCAAATCAAATGAGAAAAAGTAATAAGTAGTGAATAGGCTCATGAAGCCTATTCCTGACCACAACATTCGGTTTAATAGAATTGGTTTTGACAAAGGAATAAACAAGGTACTTTTTTCAGCAATAGACCAAAATTCAGTAGTACTGTATAGAGCAGAAAGTGCAAAGGGGTCAAGTATGGCCAAAAGCAATTGCTGCCCTTCGCTGTTACTCTGTTTAGAGATGAGCATATTAGTAATGGCGTAAAGAATTACCAAACCAAAAAGACCAATGTATGCGGTCATCATTTTCTTACTCAATGTTGCCATCATAAAGAATATGCCACCAGCAAATAAGGTGTTTGGAACTATGAATACGGCAAATACATACAGGTGTGAATAGATTCGAATTGGACCAGTTAATTCTTCACCTCTGATCAAAGCCGCTACTTCAACTCCTATGGATGCTATCAAAAACAGTAGCATCAGTGCCAAAAATGAGCCAAGGAAGCGACCCATTAAGTAGGGTAGCTTCTTTATTGGGGTGGTAAATATCAGTTCCGAAAATCCATTTTCATAGTCGCGCACTATGCTTGAACCTATTATTATCACCATAAATATGATTGCTAAAAGATTGGCAAATAACATCCGTTCGGCTATTACAAAAGGAGAGTTACGAACAATGTTACCCAATTGGCTAAAGGCATCAATACTATCGGTAGCCAATGGTGCCATTACAACCAAGAAAAGAATCATTCCAAAAGCATAAAACATAGGTTGTTTTAACCTAAAACGGAGTTCTTCGAAAATTATATATTTTAACATATCAGTAAGATTAAATGAGAATTCAGATATAGATATTAATTATTTCTGTGGTTTATTGTGGAGAAATACACATCTTCAAGTACAGGATTAGCATATTCAAAAACGCCTTTTAGAGGCTCATTGCTGTAGTAGGTTGCCTTGTGTCTCCCTCGAATAACTTTACTTGATATTTTGGTTGCTTCCTCAGGTAATTTAGAGTAGTCGATCAAATTAGTGTCTACCGTAAAAATTTTACCTTTAATACTATCGATAAGTTCATCAGGTGTACCCACAAGCTGAATCTTGCCTTTGTTTAAAATGGCCAGTTCATAACACAAGTCTGATACATCTTCCACGATGTGAGTGGACAATATAATAACCTTATCATCCGCTACTTTATTTAGTATGGCGTGAAACCGATTGCGTTCTTCAGGATCCAACCCAGCTGTTGGTTCATCTACAATTATCAATTTTGGATTACCAATTAAAGCTTGAGCAATTCCAAATCGCTGTTTCATTCCCCCGGAGTAACTGCTTACTGCTCTTTTTCTTATTTCAAATAGGTTTACTTGCTCCAATAGATTTTTTACGAGCTCCTTTCGTTGTTTTTTATTCGAAATGCCTTTAAGCACTGCAAAATAATTTAAGAGACTTTCTGCCGACACTTTAGGTGGAACTCCAAAATCTTGAGGTAAATACCCAAGAGACTGCCTTAATCTTTCTTTTTGATTAATAACATCAATACCATTAAATGATATTGAACCATGATCAGGTTCCTGGAGGGTGGCTATGGTACGCATAAGTGATGATTTCCCAGCACCGTTAGGTCCTAGTAATCCAAATATGCCCGGTTTGATTGTTAAGTTAATACCCTGAAGGGCATGAACACCATTAGGGTATATTTTGTCAATGTTTTCAATTTTGAGTTCTTGCATCGTTATTAGTTTTAATGAACGCTACAAAACTGCTCAATCTTTTTGGGATAAATGACCGACTTTATAAAGTCGAACCAATTAATACATATAAAATTGGTTCGACTTAATTAAGAATAAGTTCGACTTTAGTATAACTATTTGGTAATAAGATATTTATGTCTGTAAGCGGTTGGCACTAGTCCTGTTACTTTTCGGAAAGCTGTATTGAAAGAAGATTTTGAATTGAACCCCGAATCGTACATGAGCTCCAATACTGTATGATCTTTATAAGCAAAATCTATAAGCTTTTGCTTAGTATTCTCAATTCGGAAAGTATTCACATAATCGAAGAAATTTTGATTAAGGTGATTATTAATAAGTATTGAAAGTTCCCTGCTGGATAATTCAATATTTTTCGCGAGTTGTCGTAACGTTAATGTTGAATTCAGGTAGGGTTTTTCATTTAACATATATTCATTCAACTTATTCAATATCCGCTTATCAGCTTCTGTTAATGTTCCCTGGTCCATTTCCTTCGCTAATTCAACATCCTTATCAATTCCTTGAAATAGTTGAGGAACTTTCAAGGCTTTGAATATGATCCAATTAATGAATACCAAATAACCAAAGAATATGATCAGTAAAGTATTTTCATAAGTTTCACTTGAAAAATTAGATTCAATCACGTTTTCAATTACAGCAAGAAGTGCAATTATTAGAAAAACGACCACAATTTGACTTAGCCAGCTCGAATTCACTTTAGAATCCTCTGAATAGTTCTCCCTAACAAGTTTCCTATATCTTATGATTAGTCTGATGGTTAAAATGAGGTATATCAAGAACTGCGAGAACATCATTGCAACGATTATCTTCATGAGTAATTCATTCAAGCCTACTCCGGTAGTAAGGATAGTAAGTTGCTCGTTGCTAGGCAGTAAGTGATAATCAAAAAAGCTCCAAACCACCAACACAGTGTACATCAATAAATGGATCAAATCAGACCATTTTAGTTTGGTTATTTTATACGCCAATGTTCTAACATAGAGATAGAGCACTGGAGCAATTAAACTTGCGGTATTATTAATGTAGAATGCAAACTCCGGATGTTTCATATAAAAGGACTTGTATAACAATCCTTCGAAAATATTAGCACCTATAACAAACAAGAACAGCGCTAGCAGCTTATTACTCAAGTTTCTATGCTTCTTCATGGTTATCAAATACACTGAAAAAAGTGTGGCCTGAAAGAAAAAGAGAATAGCTATTATATTGGTGAGAGATAAATTCATTTTTATGCCATTGTAAATCGAGGACACCAAGATACACATTATAGTAATGTGTATTCATTTTACTGTCATTTTTAATGAATATGGGAGGATAAAATAACAAATATATTGAACAATTTATATAGATTAAATAATGACAAATTTTAAATTACTGCCATCCGATTAAAAAAAATACGTCAATAATGTCCTTTTATTCCATATCAATACTGATATTCCTTGATTTTTAAAAACACCCCAACTGTATGTAGTTTGAGCATATGTTTGAGCTGAACTAAAAAAGCCTCGAACAATCGATTGATTTTCAAGGCTTTATCTTCTAAAAAAGTGGTCCCACATGGGCTCGAACCATGGACCCCTTGATTATGAGTCAAGTGCTCTAACCAGCTGAGCTATGGGACCGAAATAGTGTGCAATATTAATACTTATTTTAAAAAACTACAAGAAAATTATTCTTTATTAGTGCGTTCTTGACACAATTCTATTAGAACTCCATTGGTTGATTTTGGGTGTAAAAAAGCGACCAACTTATTATCAGCTCCTTTTTTTGGTGTTTCGTTTAACACCTTAAACCCTTCTTTTTGCAAACGTTTTATTTCCAATTCAATATCATCTACTTCAAATGCAATATGATGCATGCCTTCTCCTTTTTTGAGAATAAATTTAGCTATTGGGCTATCCTCACATGTCGCTTCTAAAAGTTCAATTTTATTAGTGCCGACTTTAAAAAATGACGTTTTCACGCCTTCACTTTTTACGGTTTCAGTTTTGTAGTGTGGCTTTCCTAAAAGTTTTTCAAATAGTTTATTAGACTCTTTAATGTCTTTTACGGCAATACCAATATGTTCTACTTTTTTTATCATACTACAAATTTAACTTAAAACCTTAACGTTTTAAAGTATTAACCCGAATTATCTTATTTTTGCCTTATGGAAAGTCACAGACAGAAAAAAATCGCATCCGTTTTACAACTTGATTTGGTAGATGTGCTTCAAAAAGCTGCTACTCAAGGCGGATTGCGAGGTGTTATTATTTCGGTAACTAAAGTAAATGTTACTGTAGATTTGTCTATTGCTAAAGTGTATTTAAGTATTTTTCCTGTAAGCAAAAGCAAAGAGTTAATAGAAGGTATTATGTCTAATTCGCCTTTAATTAAGCACGAAATAGCGCAAAGAACAAGGCATCAACTAAGGCGTATGCCTCATTTGTCTTTTTTTCTTGATGATTCTTTAGAATATATCGACCAGATTAATCGTTCCTTAAAAGGTCTCGATAATCCTATTAATGATCCGGATTTACTTGATAGAAGAAAAAAGTTATAATTGAATGTTTAACCTGTTAGCTTTTATTGTTTTTTAATGGTCAGCTTGAACATTCATTTAATCATTATTTTTTCATAATATTATAGATTATGAATGTTTCACTATATATCGCTAAACGTTATTTGTTTTCTAAAAGCAGTAATAACACCATAAATTTTATTACCATAATTGCTGCTATTGGAGTAATAATTGGTTCGGCGTCATTATTTATTGTGCTTTCTGGTTTTGCTGGATTGAAAGATTTTAGTTTACAATTCTCAACAATAGTTGATCCGGATTTAAAAGTTTTTTCTGCAAAAGGTAAATCTTTTGAATTAACACAAGATGAAGTAACGCAAATAAGTGCTTTAAACGATGTTGCTTCTTATTCTAAAATTATAGAAGAGCGTGTTGTTTTAACTTTTGAAAACAAAAATATAATCGCCTCGTTAAAAGGTGTTGATGAAAATTATCCGAAATCTACCATTGAAAACATTCTTGTACAAGGACGTTGGCTTGAGCCAAATACTGACCAGATTGTCGCTGGTTGGGGAGTTTCGAATAATTTATCGTTCGGTGTTTTTGATTATGCTAAAACTATAAGGATTTCTGTACCTAAACCTGGAAAAGGACAAATATCTTCCCTTAAAGGAGCTTTTAATTCTTTAAATGCGACTAATGCTGGTGTTTTTCAAATAAATGAAGATTTAGATAATAGATATGTGTATGCGAATTTTGAAACCGCTCAATATTTATTAGGCTATAAAGAACACCAAATAACTGCGATTGAATTTCAGCTAAAAAACCCTGAAGATACTGAAACCGTTAAACAACAACTATTCGATATTTTTGGCAATACAGTTATTATCAAAAATAGAGCGCAACTTAATGATGCCTTGTATAAAATGCTAAATACCGAAAACCTTGCTGTTTACTTAATATTTACCTTGGTGTTAATTATAGCGCTTTTTAATGTTATCGGCTCCATAATAATGATGATACTCGATAAAAAGAAAAACCTGAATACGTTATTTAATCTCGGTGTAACTGTAAAAGAAATTCAGCGTGTATTCTTTTTACAAGGAAGCTTAATGACGATTTTAGGTGGCGCCTTGGGTTTGCTTCTAGGTTTTATTATTGTATGGATTCAAAAAATATTCTCCTTGTTTATGATAACGCCATCGTTACCGTATCCTGTTTTAATTAAGCCAATAAATTTTGTGATTGTATTTGTTACAATTTCTGTGTTAGGAATAATAGCATCAAAAATTGCTTCTGCAAGAATATCTAAAAAATTAATTACGACGTTTTAAACGAACTGATAATCTGAAAAAATTTCTAAAACTTCATCAAAAACAGCAAATACATCGTCGGCATCGTCGCTAGTAACCATTTTCATTCTATAGTCTTTAAAATGCGGAATGCCTCTAAAATAATTTGTATAATGCCTTCTGGTTTCAAAAACGCCAAGCCGTTCTCCTTTCCATGCTATTGCCATTTGTAAATGTCTCTTTGCAGCATCTACACGTTCGGCAAGTGTAATTGGGGACAAATGTTTCTTTGTTTTAAAAAAATGTTTCACCTGTTTAAAAAACCAAGGGTTGCCGATACTTGCACGACCAATCATAGCGCCATCTAAACCGTATTTGTCTCTCATTTCCATTGCCTTTTCTGGCGAATCTACATCACCATTTCCAAATACCGGAATGTGCATACGAGGATTGTTTTTAACTTCTGCAATTGGAGCCCAATCTGCTTCGCCTTTATACATTTGAGCTCTTGTTCGACCATGAATAGAAATTGCTTTACAGCCAACATCCTGAAGCCTCTCGGCAACCTCAACAATTTTTATAGAATCGTGATCCCAACCTAAACGTGTTTTTACGGTTATTGGCAAATGTGTGCGTTTTACCATTGCTGCGGTAAGAGATACCATTAAATCGATATCTTTTAAAATGCCTGCTCCAGCACCTTTAGACACTACTTTTTTTACTGGGCAACCAAAATTAATGTCAATAATGTCTGGATTGGATTTTTCAACAATCTCAACCGATTTAAGCATACTGTCTAAATTAGCACCAAATATTTGAATGCCAACTGGTCGCTCTTTTTCGTAAATATCTAACTTCATGGTGCTTTTTGCGGCATCTCGAATTAAACCTTCGCTGGAAATAAATTCGGTGTAAACAACATCTGCTCCTTGTTCTTTACACAACGCTCGAAAAGGAGGGTCGCTCACATCTTCCATAGGCGCAAGAAGCAAGGAAAAATCAGGTAGTTCTATGTTGGCAATTTTAATCAGATTTCTTATTTAAAATGTAACTTCGGCTTCAATAACAGTTCCTTCTCTTTTAAATTTAACAATAGCTGTATTGCCTTTTTCAAAACTAGATAAAGCTTTCATATAGCTCATCATGTCAGAAATCTCAATTTCACCTATTTTAATAACAATATCTCCTTTTTGAAGACCTGCTTTATGTGCTGGTTTATCTTCGGTAACACCATCTAATCGCATTCCTTTTCCGTCGAACATATAGTCTGGCATAACACCAAGTGTTACTTTAAAACGTGGCGCATCCTCACTTTCACTCTTCGTTTTTTGGAAAGTTAATGTTCCATTATCATCAAGATCGGTAATAATCTCAAAAATATAAGTGGAGATAGCTTCCATCCCTTCGTAATTCAATAACTCTGAATCGTCGCTTGGTCTATGATAGTCTTCGTGTTGACCGGTAAAAAAATGCAATACAGGAATATCGTTTAAATAAAAAGAAGTATGGTCGGAAGGTCCAACACCAGATTCCTTTTCAATAATTTTAAATTTATCATTATTGTCGCTAATAACTTGCTTAAAAACAGGTGACGTTCCAACACCATAAACCGCTAAAGTGCTATCTGCTTTCAAGCGACCTACCATATCCATATTTAACATATAGTTTATAGAATCTAAAGGTATTGTTGAGTTCTTCACGAAATAATTAGAGCCTAACAATCCCATTTCTTCTCCGGAAAATGCTATAAACAAATAGTTATTTGCTGTATTTGTTTGCTTCAATTTACCTGCTAAATTCAGCATTACGGAAACACCACTCGCATTGTCATCAGCACCATTGTGTATGGCTTTTTCTTCTCCTCTATATAAAGAGCCTTCAGCGCCAAACCCTAAATGGTCGTAATGCGCTCCAATTACAATCGTTTTATTTGCTTTATTATCTATATACCCTAACACATTTGTTCCTGTAATCGTGCTATCTGTACTTGTAGTGCTATATTTAACTTCTTGGTGAGGGTCTGTTTTTGGTTTAAAAGTAAACACTTGAAGAAACCCTTTGGTGCCTTTAGGTTCTACGCCTATTTCTTTAAATCGTTTAGCAATATAAGTCGCTGCTTCCTGTTCGCCTATAGTTCCTGTTTCACGCCCTTCTAATTTATCGTCTGCAAGAAAACTTACGTCTTCCTTTATTTTGTTTTCTGGTTGATGGATTTTTTCACATCCCAATAGCGATATAAAAAAAACCAATAGCGATATTTTCTTCATTTTATAAGTATTATGTTTGCACAAAATTAAGTAATATATCTCCAATACAAATGAAAACAAGTCTTTATGTTCTTTTGTTAATAGCCACAATAAGTTTGTCTTGTAAATCGGGTGAGAAAGAAAATGTCGATATCGTTACTGATAAAACCGAAAAAGTAAGCTCTTTAATTTTTCCTGAAGAAATTCATTTTAAATCTTTACGTCAAATAACTTTTGGTGGCGATAATGCTGAAGCGTATTGGAGTTTTGATGATACACAAATTGTTTTTCAGTCAAACAATAAAAAATGGAATGTGTCATGCGACCAAATGTTTTTAATGAATGCTGAAGATACTTTTGACAGTATTCCTCCGCCAATGATCAGTACTGGAAAAGGGAGAACCACTTGTGCGTATTTTTTACCAGACAATAAGCATATTATTTACGCTTCAACACATTTAGGCAATGATGAATGTCCAGAAATTCCTATACGTAAAGAAGGGAAGTATGTGTGGCCAATTTATGATGCTTACGATATTTTTGTTGCCGATTTAGAAGGTAATATTGTAAACCAGCTAACTTTTGAAAACGGATACGATGCCGAGCCAACGGTATCTCCTAAAGGCGATAAAATTGTATTTACTTCGACTCGCAATGGCGATTTGGATCTATATACCATGAATCTTGACGGAAGCAATGTAAAGCAAATTACTTTTGAGTTGGGTTATGATGGTGGCGCTTTCTTTTCGCCTGACGGAACAAAAATTATCTTTCGTTCCTCCAGACCCAAAACCGAAGACGAGGTTAAAGAATACAAGGATTTGTTAGCTAATGGTTTAGTGCAACCAACTAAAATGGAGCTTTTTATTTGTAATGCCAATGGCAGCGATTTAAGGCAACTTACCTTTTTAGGAAATGCTAATTGGAGTCCGTTTTTTCATCCTTCAGGAGAGAAAATTTTGTTTTCTTCAAACTTTGAAGCCAAACGTGGTTTTCCTTTTAATTTATATTTAATAGACATCGATGGGGGAAACCTGGAACGTGTTACGCATAGTGAAACATTTGATGCTTTTCCTGTGTTTTCAAATGATGGTAAAAAACTCATTTTTTCTTCAAACAGAAATAATGGTGGTGGTCGTGACACCAACTTGTTTATTGCGGAATGGCAGGATTAATTAATTGTCTTTTTCTTTTAACCTTTTAAATTCCTCCGATTCTTTTTTAAGCTCGTTGGTTTTTAACTTTGTATTGCCAAACTTATAACGGAAGCCGAGTTTTATATAACGATCATCTATATTGATTTTTCTGGTATTAAATTGATTTAAATAGCGGTTTGTAACATCGAAGTCGTGCATATTAAATAAATCGCTTACCAAAAGCGATATGGTTCCTTTTTTCTTTAAAATCGTTTTTGAAACCGATAAATAAGATACCAATCTATCTTCAGAAATAGATAATCCTTGCAAATTTTTTCCCACCCAGGTTAAGGCCAAGTTTACCGATAAACTTTTATCTTTTAAAAATGCAATATCATTTTGTAGCACGCTATAATTAGACCATTGATCTTGTTTTACAAAAGCGTTTCCAAAATTAGTTTCTTCTTTAATGTTGTAAAACGATGTCAAAAAATATATAGACCAATCGTCGGTAACATTAAAATATGTTGAAAAATCAAATCCAAACTCAACTGTTTTATCTAAATTAACAGGTATATAGGAAATAATGTTAGTAGAATTATCCTGAATGGGAAACTCGGAAATTTTACCATCATAGTTTACATAATAAGCCTCAACTGTAAAAATATCAAACAATGTCGATCCTATAACATAATGATCTAAAAAAACTGGTGTTAGATTTGGATTGCCAACAGCAATTGCACTTTCGTTTAAGAAATACTTAAATGGATTTAAATAGGTGTAATTTGGTGGAGTTATGCTTCGCTTATAATTAATATAAATATTGTACCCATCCTAAATATTATATTGTAAACTAACGTTGGGAAACCATTCGAACTAACTTGGTG
>JADFSQ010000188.1 GCA_022560715.1 Bacteroidota bacterium | reverse complement strand
CATATAATCCTAATGCAATTACTGAGCCGTTCCCAGCGCAGTGGGGTATAATTTCTGGTGGGGATTCAAGGTATTTAATGGCAATAGTTGGTCCAAATGATGGATTGGTACAAGCAATGGGCGTTAATAAATGTGGTATAGGCAGTTCAAAAAGCTTGAGTGTTACAATAGGTGCTCCAGGTGGTGACCCTCCAGGAGGTGGTGGTATTCCGTTTATGCTTGGTGGAGAGTCAAATAGAGCTATAGAAGTCTATCCCAATCCCGTAAAAGATGAATTTGTAGTATCTTTAGCATCTAACTCAAAATCAAATATTAAATTATTTGACATAAATGGAAAATTAGTATATGCTAAAAATACATCACAGCATAAAGAGATTATAAAGACTATAGGCTTATCAAATGGAATTTATTTTTTACAAATACAAGGAGAGACCAATGCCATTAAAAAAATTATTGTTAAACATTAAATAATGTCTTTATGAAGTATAAAAACCTACTTATACTATTGGTAATAGTATGCTTTGCATGTGATAAGAGTGATGACGAGGATGTTTGTACTAAAACAAACAGTGATTTTGCAAGTGTTTCCGGTTGGTTACAGTTGGAGAGTTCAACCTTAAGCAACCTGAATATAGTCACGTTTTTAAATGATGATATTGGGCTAGTTTATGGGAGTTTTGGCACACTGTTAAAAACAAATTCCGGAGGACTATGTTGGGAGGAATTAGACGTATTAAGGAACGAATATAATTACTCATTATTATCTGAATTTTATATTTTAAATGAAAATGAAATTTTTGCTTCCAGGATAGGTTTTTATAAAACTACTAATGGTGGTAAAACTTTTAAGGAAATAGAAACCAATGATGTTTGGGGTGGTTCTATAACATTTGACATGCATTTTTTTAATGAAAATAGGGGTATTATATGCAAGTCGGGAATAAACCTATATAAAACCGAAGATGGAGGGCTAACTTGGGTAAACATCTATTCTTATCAATATGGACCTGCGCAAAGATTGCAATTTGTAACAAATACTGTTGGCTATTTGTATGGAGGCTCAGGTAGAGAAGGTTTTACTTCTGGTTCATTACATAAGACTATTGATGGTGGAGATACTTGGTTTAAAATTGAATCAGAACCCAATATAACAAGAGCATCTATAAGAACAATGTACTTTATTAATGAAAACCTTGGCTATTTTGTTAATTCCCTCAGAGAGTTTTATGTTACAGAAAATGGTGGTTTAACCTGGACCTTAAGAACAACTATTGAAGATACTATTTTAGATATGGTTTTTGTTGATGAGTCATTAGGGTATGTTGTTGGAGGTCGTTCTGTTTATAAAACAGAAGATGGAGGAGTAAGTTGGACAGAGGATTACAAAAGTACAATAGGCGAAGGTGATTTAGTACTAATTTCAATAACAAAAACACCTAATGGTAGTATATTTGTAGTTGGTGATGATGGAATAATACTAAAGAAAGAATAGCGGTTACGTTGAGTTTTTCTCCCGTAACTTATATATTAGTTAAACAAAAAACGGTTTTGATATTAAGGTCTTGACCGTTTTTTATTTTATAAAAGGAATAATATTACAATAGCATTACTAAGCTCTAAAAAAGGATTGGAATTTGGAATTTATTTTTTGGAATTTGAATCCTTTGGATTCAATAAAATAGCATAAATCTGAATACCAAAACCAATAAGCACTAAAGTTGGTGCTAAACGTATGCGTCTAATATTGAAGATTTCTGGATTAAAAACATTAGGATCGTCGCTTCCGCCACCAGACATTAATATAAATCCGAGAACTATAAACCCTAAACCTATAAACATCCATTTATAGTTCTTTTTCCCAAAGATAAAATTGGTTTTTGCTTCCTGTTTACGTTTTTGTTCTCCCATAGTTAAATAATGCGCTTCAAATATAATTTATTTTTTGTCTTATCCTTTTTTACTAATGCCTTTTCACTAAAATTAATAATACAAATCATCTGTCTTTAAATTCAAAAAACGCTGTGTTGCAAAATAGGTGCTAATCCACGTAATAATAATGCCGAGGGCAAAGATGCCAACAAATAAGGATGTAATTAAAACAGGATTGCTTAAAAGCTCTAATTCCGGAAAGGTTTTGTTAAGGTAATAAAACACGATTGCCATTCCTATAAGTGCTAAAATAGAACCGATTATTCCTAATCGAACACTTTTCCAAATAAAAGGGCGCCTTATAAATTGTTTAGTAGCTCCAACCATTTGCATCGTTTTAATAATAAACCGTTTGGAATATACTGCTAATCGTATTGAACTGTTAATCAGTAAAACTGCAATTAACGAAAACAATGCACTAATAATCAGAATCCAAAAACTGATGCGTTTTACATTGCTATTCATAATAGAAACCAAGTCTTTATCATAACGTACTTCTTCAACAAATTTCTTGTTTAAAATAGCTTGAGATATACTGTCTAAATTATGCGCTGTAACAAATTTGGCTTTTAAATTAACATCAATCGAGTTTTGTAATGGGTTGTAGCCAACATCATCCAAAAAATCTTCTCCGTATTCTCCTTTCATAAAATCGGCAGCGTCTTCTTTAGACACATATTTGGTGGATTTCACATAATTTGATAATACTAAACTTTTTTCCAACTGATTTATCTCAACTTGCTTTGCAGAGTTGTTTAAATAAATGGTCATGACCACACGCTCTTTAAAATTATCAGAAATAGTTTTAGCATTCAAAACGAGCATTCCTAACAAGCCTAATAAGAACAATACCAAAGCAATACTTATTACTACTGAAAAATACGAAGATATCAACCTTCGTTTTTGGTGTCTGTCAAAAGGAGAACTCATATATTTTGTTGATGCTGTAAAAATAAAAACAATTCGATTAGGTTTTGCATTACAACGTTTAAACTTTCAAGATTGTTATAATAAGTTTAAATTTGCACTTTTAAAAGCGGAAGACAATTATAATGAAATACCATTTCAATGACATTGAAGCCAAATGGCAAAAATTTTGGGCAGACAACAAAACGTTTAAAGCCGAAAACTATTCCGAAAAGCCAAAATATTATGTTTTAGATATGTTTCCTTATCCATCTGGAGCAGGCTTACACGTTGGTCATCCTTTGGGTTATATTGCTTCCGATATTTATGCGCGTTACAAACGTCATAAAGGGTTTAATGTATTGCATCCTCAAGGTTATGATAGTTTTGGTTTACCTGCCGAACAATATGCCATTCAAACAGGACAACATCCAGCAGATACTACGAAAGTTAATATTGAAGGAGGAGTTGATAAAGATGGAAATCAAATTGATGGCTATCGCCGTCAACTCGACCGAATTGGGTTTTCGTTCGATTGGTCTCGTGAAGTAAGAACAAGCGATCCTAAGTATTACAAATGGACACAATGGATTTTTATTCAACTTTTTGAATCTTGGTATAATAAAACTACTGATAAAGCCGAAGATATTTCAGACCTAATAAAGATTTTTTCTTCGGAAGGAAACAGCAATATAAATGCAGCTTGCGATGATAATGTTAAGGTGTTTTTTGCTGAAGATTGGAATTCTTTTTCTTCTGAAAAACAACAAGAAATACTACTGCAATACAGACTTACCTATCTCGCTGAATCTGAAGTAAACTGGTGTCCAGCTCTCGGAACTGTGTTGGCAAACGACGAAATTGAAAATGGTGTTTCCGAACGTGGAGGACATCCTGTAATTCGTAAAAAAATGACACAATGGTCTATGCGAATTTCAGCTTATGCCGAACGTTTGCTTCAAGGCTTGGAAACTATAGATTGGCCAGAGTCACTTAAAGAAACACAGCGCAACTGGATAGGAAAATCGGTTGGAGCAGAAGTAGAATTCAAAGTCCTATCCCCAACCCTTTCCAATGGAAAGGGAGCAGAAAGAGCTGGATATTTAACAGGGAATCCAAATAATGCATATCTTTTATTAGAAAGAGCAAAAGAAATGCGTGCTAACCCTACCCAAGCAGAAGCCATATTGTGGCAACAATTAAAAAGTAAAAAGTTAGATATAAAATTTAGACAACAGCATTTAATTGAGGATTTCATTGTTGATTTTGTCTGTTTATCAAAACAGCTAATTATTGAAGTTGACGGAAAGATTCATGATTCCCAAAAAGATGAAGATGAACAACGAACGGAAATTCTTGAAAGTAAAGGATATAAAGTTATTCGTTTTACAAACGAAGAAGTTTTAGAAGATATCGATGTTGTAGTTTCTAAAATACAAAAAGAATTAAATGAGCGAAAAGTCCTTCCCATTGGGAAGGATTTAAGATGGGATATTAATGTGTTTACGACCAGACCAGACACCATTTTTGGAGCAAGTTTTATGACTCTAGCTCCAGAGCATGAACTTGTTTCTGAAATCACAACTGCTGAACAAAAAGAAGAAGTAGAAGCTTATATTGAAGCTACAGCAAAGCGAAGTGAACGCGATAGAATGGCAGATGTAAAAACCATTTCAGGTGTATTTACAGGAGCTTATGCCGAGCATCCTTTTACCAAAAAACCCATTCCAATCTGGATTGGCGATTACGTGTTGGCTGGTTACGGAACAGGAGCAGTAATGTCTGTGCCTTGCGGCGACCAACGCGATTACGATTTTGCAAAACATTTTAAGATTTCTATTCCAAATATTTTTGAAGGTGTAGATATCTCTAATGAGGCTTTTGAAGATAAAGACAATACAGTAATTGCGAATAGCGATTTCTTAAATGGATTAAATTACAAGGATGCAACTAAAAAAGCAATTTCAGAATTAGAACAACTTGGTCAGGGTAAAGGGAAAATCAATTATAGATTACGAGATGCTGTGTTTTCGCGTCAACGTTATTGGGGAGAACCATTTCCTGTGTATTATGTAGATGGAATGCCACAAATGATTGATGTTGAGCATTTACCAATTCGTCTTCCTGAAGTTGAAAAATACTTACCTACCGAAACTGGTG
>JADFSQ010000187.1 GCA_022560715.1 Bacteroidota bacterium | reverse complement strand
TGCTCTGGCAACTGCTACGCGTTGCAGTTCGCCTCCCGAAAGCTCGTTGGGTTTATGGTTTATTCTACTTGAAAGTCCTAAAAAATCTAAAAGCTGTTTTGCCTTGTCTTCGGCTTCTGGTTTGTTTAAACCTTTAATAAATGCTGGAATACACACGTTTTCTAAAGCTGTAAACTCAGGTAATAATTGATGAAACTGAAAAATAAAACCTATATGCTTGTTCCTAAATTTTGCCAGAAACTTATCACTTAAATTAATTACAGAAGTATTATTAATTAGCAGTTCAGGCTTTTCAGCAGATGAGGCTTCATCAAGTGTTCCTAAAATTTGTAACAGAGTGGTTTTTCCGGCACCTGAAGCACCCACAATAGAAACGATTTCGCCTTTATTAATATTAAGATTTACACCTTTTAATACGTGTAAGTCGTCGTAATATTTATGAATGTTTGTAGCTTGAATCATTAATCAAAATAATAATGACGTGAAAATACTATTTTGAGTTGTGATGCGCAATTAAGTACTGTTTTTCTTTTTAAATGCGTCTTTTAGGTTGTTATAATCTATATAATACACAAAGCGAAGCGAAAACACATGTTTTATAGGTTGATCGAATAGTATTTTAAGACTTTCGGTAAAAGAATCGGAAGATGCAGTATCTTGATTAAATATCTGATTTCTGTACAAGGCAGTAATTAAACTACCTGGAGCAAACTCCCAAGAATATTTTACATCTAAATTCCAGGTATTGAAGTTAATATTCGGGTCGAAACCTATATTGCCCAAATTGTAATCAGCATTTGGATTTAATCTGCCATTTTCTTCTAACAAAAATAAATTGTCATCATAAGTAACAGTAGTCCAAAAATTTCTTACTGTAAGTGTTAATGCATGATACGAATTAAAATTATAACTTCCTGAAATACTGTTTACTATAGTTTTTTGGTCACGCTGTCCGAAAATAATATCATCATTAATTTTAGTAACATAGCCTCTACCTCCTTTATTGTCTGAAAAACGAAATGAATAATTCATACTGAAATTTTCATTGAACTTTATTCTTGGTGATAATCTAAAGTTATAATTGAATGCATCTCGTCCTTTTTCAAACAGTGTACCAAAACCTAAATTTGCATTAATTGCGTACTTTTTATTAAAATCGGAAGAAATAAAGGAACGTACATTTACAAAATTTTCAAATATAAAAAAACGTCCTTCTGTTCTCGGTTCAAAATAATCAAACTGTTTTACTAATAAGCCAAAAATATTACCACCAAATGCAAATAACTTTTTAGTCTGGGCAAAAACGTTTAAACTAACATTATTTCCTGTATATGTGTTAGGGTCGAACAGTCTGTTGTAGTTAGCACGAAACCTAATATTCAAGTTATTTAGTTTTTCGGTAGGTTTAAATATTCTATATGAAGCATTTGCAAAAATGGTATTGAAATTGTTTCTTAATTGGAGACCTAAATCGTTAATATCATACTTCGTATCGGCAAATCTGTGTCCAATTCTGTATTGATAATTTCCACTTACTTTACTAACCGAAAGGCGAGAGCTAAATCCATTAACATTGCCGTCTGGAAGATTTACGTTACTCATTTTTGCCTGTCCACTTATATTGTATTTATTGGCTTTATTTGTAATATCAAACAAAGCAGCTGTTACATTCGCATCTCTAAAACTGCCATCTCTTGTAACATTGGTATTAATTAAACTTACCGATGAGTTTTTATTGAATTGTTGGTCTATTACAAAAATATTATAGTTTGCGAGAGGCTCAACAACTTCCTTGCGTGTTTCTCCAGTTACTGTATTTTCTATAGAGGAATAAGTTTTTTCTGTAATTGCATTAAAAAAGCCAACGCCTAAACTTTTTTTTGTTCTCCCGGAAATTTTTATGGCATTGATTAAATTTACTTCACTCGGAAAATTAGTGATTTCTTCATTATCTCCTAATGTTACAGAACCTGTTGGAGCATTACCAACTCGCCTTGAAAAGAACAAATTTCCCTTACTGAATAAATCTACACCTTCTTTAAAAAATTGCCGTTGCTCGGAAAATGTTTGTTCAAATGGTCCGAGGTTTAGTGTTAAATTATCAAAAGCTACTTGGCTGAAATCTGGAATTAAGGTAGCATCCAAGGTGAAATTTTCTGTAAGACCATATTTTAGATCCAAGCCAATAGTGAAATCTGTATCTACATCACCATCAAACGAAGTCGTGATTCCCGAAACAAAAGGATAAAAACTTAATCGTGTTGGTGGATTAATATTTTTTATTCCAGTTAATTCACCATGATATAAACTTTCATTCCCTTTGGTTCTATCAATAGGATTCCATGAATATCGAGACCTGTCTATTCTAAATTCTCTTTGAAATTGCAATCCCCAAGTTTGGACTTCTTGATTTGAAAATCGCAATGCTGAATACGGAATTTTCATTTCAACAATCCAGCCATCATCTACCATTTTAACAGCGCTTTCCCAAACGGCATTCCAACCAAAGTCCCGACCATTGCCAGGAGAAGATACAGCATCTGCTTGTGTGCCAGAGCTTAATACAATAAACTGAATATCATTTTGAGCATCGTTATTTGGGTTTAAAATGAGACCAAAAAAATCTGATTGACCAAAATTATCTCGGCTGGTAAATTGGCGTTGTATATCTTCAGGCTTATCATATAAATAAGCAGCAATATAAATGGCAACATCATCATAAGTCATTTTTACAATAGTACGTTGATGAGGCTTTGGTGCAATTCCCATTTCTGGTCTAAATTGTGTAAAATCGGTAGCTTCTTCAGCATTTTGCCAAGCAGGATCGTCTAAAATACCATCAATTTTTGGAGCAACAGTCGTTCTTAAAATGTTCAATGATTTTTTTTCTTGGGCTTGTATTGATAATACATTTAGTATTGTTATGAAGAAAATAGTTAGGTTAATTTTCATTTTATTGATTGATGATTTTCAGATTGATGAAGTAAAGACGACACGTTTTTCCGATTGTTACAATTTCTCACGCAAAATTACATTTGAAATTTGCTTGTTTTTCATAAGTAAACGTTAAAAATATTTCATAATTGTTAATACTTTGGTAAGGAATATCTATAACCAATGACTAAATATTTTTTCATAATTTTATAGCAAATGAAACGAGCATGATAAAAAGCTTATCACTCAAGGGAATGATTAACAGCGAACAGCATGTGACCTTTGAAAAACAATAAATATAAACACATGAAACAACAATTTAAAACAGCAATATTTGCAGGTGGATGCTTTTGGTGTACCGAAGCTGTGTTTAGCAGAATAGAAGGTGTAAAGGAGGTAATTTCCGGATATACAGGAGGTTTTATTAAAAATCCAGCATATCGCGAAGTATGCGAAGGTACAACCGAACATGCCGAAGGGACAAAAATTATTTATGACGAAAGTAAAGTTTCTTATAAAGATTTATTAGAAATTTTCTTTGCAACTCACGATCCGACCACTTTAAACAGGCAAGGTAATGATGTTGGTACGCAATATCGTTCGGCAATATTTTATACTAATGAACAGCAAAAAACAGAATCAGAAGCATTTATAGCATTGTTAGAAAAAGAGCAGGCTTTTGATAACCCTATTGTTACTGAAATTAATAAGTTTGATGTGTTTTATAATGCTGAAGAGAATCATCAGGACTATTACAACAATAATAAACAGCAAGGGTATTGCCAAGTTATTATAAATCCTAAGTTGAAAAAACTCGAAAAGCATTACAAAGACAAATTAAAATAAGATAAGCTATGCCATATAAAAATCTTGAAGAATATTGCATTAATGTAACAGACGATGTTAAAGAGCGCTATAAAAAAATTATAGAAGATTTAGGCGAGGATTCATCTCGCGATGGTTTATTAAAAACACCAGAACGTGCAGCGAAAGCACTACAATTTTTAACACAAGGTTACCATCAGGATGCTACCGAAATATTAAAGAGTGCCATGTTTAAGGAAACGTATGATGAAATGGTTATTGTAAAGGATATTGAATTGTATTCGCTTTGCGAACATCATATTTTACCTTTTTTCGGGAAAGCACATATAGCATATATTCCAAACGGACACATTGTTGGTTTAAGTAAAATACCAAGAATAGTAGATGTATTTGCAAGGCGGTTACAAATTCAGGAACGATTGACCGAACAAATTTTAGATTGCATTAATGATACACTAAAACCACTAGGTGTTGCTGTAGTTATTGAAGCATCACACATGTGCATGATGATGTCACACAGAGACATCATGTGTATTCTGAATATGGGCGATTTCTTGCTTCAGTGAACTCATGGCTCAGCGGCGTTGAACCATTCCGTCAGTTGGCAGGTCTCACCTTTGCTCTCATGAAGCAGCCATTCTTCCCCCTTTGCTGATCAATATGGCTCATGGGGTGACTTATTTTTGAGCTTTATTGATTTCTTGTCATTGATTGAATTCCATGTGTTGGTAAGAGTGTTTTTTTCTTATGTTCGTCTCTGTTTATTTATATTTTTTCAGTTGTCACAAAAAGTAATCAATCTACTTCAACAAAATTTTTGGGGGTTATATGTATTTATGATGTGGAACAAATTGTTTGGAGTTTTGTTTTTTGTTTGAAACATTAGACAAGTTGCCTCAAGTCGACGATGCGTTAGCAGGCTTCAATGAACGATATAGGCAAAATATTAATCTTGATTTACTTAGACAAATAATTGTTTATTGGATGCAAGGTATGTGGTATAAAGATATTTCTCATTTGATTTACGGATGATTATGCACTCAATCGACATCCTCTCAGATTTTAATTTTCGGTATGTTATCACTTAATCGGTAATTTGAGAACGCCTATTGAATAAGATGCAAAACAACAACCGATCTATCGCTTTGCTTCGCGAATGTATCTTGGGGTGGATGAGATCGAGTGGTTCGTCGTTCATTGAGTCGGTCAAACTGGGAAACCGCTAAACCCGGTATAGCCAC
>JADFSQ010000186.1 GCA_022560715.1 Bacteroidota bacterium | reverse complement strand
AAAGAAGACATTCATTTACTCTTCAGGAAATTTGCCAGCGATTTTGCTCTTAAATACAAAATGCCTACCATTAAATTAACTGACGAAGCCATACATTTACTTCTTAAATATAGATGGAGCGGAAACATTCGTCAATTACGGAATGTAGCCGAACAAATTTCGGTATTAGAACATAGCCGAACAATAACAGGAGATACATTACGCAACTATTTACCAGATATTGGTCGAAATTTACCAGCTGTTATTAATGTGCCAAAATCGGAAAGTGATTTTAGTAACGAACGTGAAATTTTATATAAAGTTTTATTCGATATGAAACGAGATCTTAACGATTTAAAAAAGCTCACGATGGAGCTTATGCGAAGCGGAAATTCTCAAGATGTTCAAAAAAACAATGAAGGTTTAATCCGAAAAATATATAGAGAAGAAGACACCCAAGACGATGTTAAAAGTGACATGGAAGTATTAACCATTCAACAACAAAACGACGCTTCTGTTGAAATAATTGAAAACACTCAAGACAACTATAGTTTTGTCGAAGATGTTGAAGAAGAGGAAACTTTATCACTTCATGACAAAGAATTAGAATTGATAAAAAAATCTCTTGAGCGTTACAAAGGAAAGCGTAAATTAGCAGCTGCCGAACTCGGCATTAGTGAACGCACACTGTACAGAAAAATCAAACAATTTGACCTTTAATAAAGCGTTATCTTTAAAAATTAATATGAAATATTTTAAATGCTTTTTTTCGATTACGATTTTATTAACAATTTTAGGATGTGGTGCATATTCGTTTACTGGAGCGTCAATTTCATCTGATACTAAAACATTTCAGGTTAATTATTTTCAAAATAATGCACGTTTAATCGAGCCGGGTTTAGATAGAGATTTTACAATAGCCCTTCAAGACTTAATTCAAAATCAAACAAGCTTGAGCTTGGTAAACTCTAATGGCGATTTGGTTTACGAAGGCGAAATTGTTGAATACCGAATATCGCCAACAACAGCTACTGCACAAAACACAGCAGCACAAAACAGATTAACCATAGCTGTAAACGTTCGCTTTTTTGACAGACATGATGATGATGCAGAATTTGAACGGCGTTTCTCTTTCTATTTTGATTATGCAGGAAGTGCACAGCTTATAGGAAGCCAAAAAACTACAGCCATTGATGAAATATTTGAACGCATTACTCAAGATATTTTTAATGCTTCTTTGGCTAAATGGTAGTACCCACTCTGTCTCTATGAGACATCTCTCCCAAAAAGGGAGAGAAATTTATTTAAAATTAAGCATCTCATACTATTTAAATCTTTATTTTTGAACATATCACACTATAATAAAACTAATAAATTTTCCCCTTTGGGGAAATGCCTGAAAGGCAATGGGGAATGAATACAACAGATTTTACATCTTTATTACAGCATCCGCAAACTATAAATGCAAAACAAACCAATGTAGTAAAAGCCATTGTTGATGAGTTTCCTTATTTTCAATCGGCAAGAGCTGTATATCTTAAAGGGCTTAAAAACGAAGACAGTTTTAAGTATAATCAAGAACTTAAAATAACTGCCGCTTACACTACCGACAGAAGTATTTTATTCGATTATATCACTTCTAAAGAATTTTTACAAAACGAAATTTCACAACATATAAAGCAAAACACAGAGCACTTAAAAGAGATTGAAGTTAACGACATAGAAGATATTTCTATTAATAAAAGTATGATTATTGATGATGCTTTAAGACAACATATAAAAGATGCTGAACCTATTTTAGATCCAAATTTATTTGAAGAAAAAAAAGAAGCCATTGTTGTTACTACTAAGGATATTATCGAGTTTGACACCAAACAAATAGAACAAACTCCAGAAGAAAAACTGGAGATTGGCAAACCACTTACTTTCGATAAAAACGAAGTGCATTCCTTTAGCGAATGGTTAAAAATTACAAATTTTAAACCCATAATTCGTGATGAGAATAAGTCTCAAAAAGAATTACAAGGCAATTCAAAAGCAAAAAAAATTGAGCTTATAGATAAGTTTATATCAGCAAACCCTAAAATTAAACCCGTAAATAAAGAAGGCTCCACATTTAATATAGCGAACGCCCAAATGTTGCCACCGGAAACTTTGATGACCGAAACGTTAGCACGGATTTATCTTGAGCAAAAAAATTACAAAAGTGCTATTCAATCTTACAAAATTTTAAGTTTGAAATATCCAGAAAAAAGTGGTTTCTTTGCAGACCAAATTCAAGCAGTAAAAAAATTACAAAAACAAAATAATATATAGTAATGAGTACGTTTTCAATATTTTTAGTCCTTATCGTTATAGTAGCATTTTTATTAGTAGTAGTAATTATGGTACAAAACCCAAAAGGTGGAGGTTTAGGCTCTTCTTTTGGAGGTGGAAGTTCACAACAAATTGGAGGTGTAAAAAAGACAACAGACTTTTTAGATAAAAGCACTTGGGCATTGGCAACTTTATTATTGGTTTTAATTTTATTATCTAATGTTGCAATTGGCGGACCAGATGGAAACATTGAATCTAAAGCGTTAGACCTAAATGAAACAACAGCACAACCATTACCAGATGTACAACCTTTGGATAACACTACTACTCCAATAAATGAAACTAGTAATGATTCAACTAATTAAAACAAAGCTATAAAAAATAAAAAAAGTGCCGACTCAAACAGTTGGCATTTTTTGTAAATGAAAATTTGTCAGTTATTTTAAGTTGGCACAATTTTAGAACAACGCTTTAGCATTAAACATAATTTAATTAAAAAAATAAAACAAATGGGCTTAAAAATTAAACCATTAGCAGATAGAGTTCTTATAGAACCATTAGAAGCTGAAACTAAAACTGCATCAGGAATTATTATTCCAGACAATGCAAAAGAAAAACCACAAAACGGAACTGTTGTTGCTGTTGGAAAAGGCACAAAAGACGACCCGATAACTGTTAAAGTTGGTAACAAAGTTTTGTATGGCAAATATGCAGGAACAGAATTAAAATTAGAAGGTAAAGACTATTTAATAATGCGGGAAAGCGATATTCTGGCAATCGTTTAATTGTCATTCCTGAGAATCCCGATAATTATCGGGAGGAAGGAATCTCAAAATACAAATTCCAAAAAAACTAAAACAAAACCCAAAGACTTTCATAATAAGTTATCAGTTCCAAAATTGGAATTTGGTATTTGAAAAATTGAGAGTTTAAAATAAAGTATAACATAATAAGTCTTCCGCTTTTGCGGAAGCGTAAATAAATTTACGATGGCAAAAGATATAAAATTTGATGTTGAAGCACGCGATGGTTTAAAACGCGGAGTTGATGCATTAGCAAATGCAGTAAAAGTAACATTAGGACCAAAAGGCAGATACGTAATTATCAGCAAATCATTTGGTGCTCCACAAATTAGTAAAGATGGTGTAACAGTAGCAAAAGAAATTGAGCTTGAAAATGAGCTCGAAAATATGGGAGCACAAATGGTAAAAGAAGTAGCTTCAAGAACTAACGATCTTGCTGGAGATGGTACAACTACAGCTACCGTTTTAGCGCAAGCTATAGTAAGAGAAGGACTTAAGAATGTTGCTGCTGGAGCAAATCCAATGGATTTAAAACGTGGTATTGACAAAGCAGTTATTGCTATTGTTGCAGACCTAGAAAAACAATCTAAAAAAGTGAGTGACTCTTCAGATATGATTAAGCAAGTTGCTTCACTTTCGGCAAATAACGATGATACTATTGGCGAACTTATTTCTACAGCTTTTGATAAAGTTGGAAAAGAAGGCGTTATTACTGTTGAAGAAGCTAAAGGCACAGAAACATATGTAGATGTTGTTGAAGGTATGCAGTTCGATAGAGGTTATTTGTCTCCTTATTTTGTTACAGATGCAGATAAAATGATTGCCGATTTAGAAAATCCATATATACTTTTATTCGATAAAAAGATTTCTAATCTTCAAGAAATACTTCCAATACTTGAACCTGTATCACAATCGGGAAGACCATTGTTAATTATTGCTGAAGACGTCGATGGACAAGCATTAGCAACTTTGGTGGTAAACAAATTACGTGGTGGACTAAAAATTGCTGCTGTGAAAGCACCAGGATTTGGCGACAGACGTAAAGCAATGTTAGAAGACATTTCTATACTAACAGGAGGAACTGTAATTTCTGAAGAAAGAGGATTTTCTTTAGAAAATGCAGACTTAAGTATGTTAGGAACCGCTGGATCTATAACGGTCGACAAAGACAATACAACCATTGTAAATGGTGCTGGAAACACAAAAGATATTAAAACCAGAATTAACCAAATTAAAGCTCAAATAGAAACTACAACAAGCGATTACGATAAGGAGAAATTGCAAGAGCGTCTGGCTAAATTAGCTGGTGGTGTTGCCGTACTTTATGTTGGTGCTGCGAGCGAAGTTGAAATGAAAGAGAAAAAAGACAGAGTTGATGACGCTTTAAATTCAACTCGTGCTGCTGTGGAAGAAGGAATAATTGCTGGTGGCGGTGTTGCCTTACTTAGAGCAAGAAATGCATTAGACAAAATTACTACCGATAATTTGGACGAAATAACAGGAATACAAATTGTTAATCGTGCTATTGAATCGCCTTTACGTACTATTGTAGAAAATGCTGGTGGCGAAGGAAGCGTTGTTGTTGCAAAAGTAATGGAAGGCAAGAAAAACTTTGGTTACGATGCTAAAAACGAAGTGTATGTAGATATGCTTAAAGCCGGAATTATTGATCCTAAAAAAGTGACACGTATAGCGTTAGAAAATGCAGCGTCGGTTGCAGGAATGATTTTAACTACAGAATGTGCTTTGGTTGACATTAAAGAAGATACTCCTGCAATGCCAGGTGGAATGGGAGGCGGAATGCCAGGTATGATGTAGAAGATGCTGTACTAAACACAATATTTAATAAAAACGCTTCAAATAATTTTGAGGCGTTTTTATTACTTTAATTTACTTATTTGAT